>JBAUWM010000527.1:0-23220 GCA_049583775.1 Nocardioides sp. | reverse complement strand
CCGGACGGCCACGGCACGCGGCTGGACGTGCCGGGACTCAACCCGAGGTCGGTGGCTCGCGATGCCCTTGCTCTGCGAGACCACGAGCGCTGATTGCCGCATGTGGTTACTGTGGTCCAGCCTCCACAGCGCCCTGCCCCCGACGGATTGAGCCTGGTTCATGATCGAGTTCGAGTCGGTGAGCAAACGATTTCCTGACGGCACGATGGCTGTCGAGGACTTCACCTTCACCCTGCCGTCGCGCAAGACCACGGTGTTCGTGGGTTCCTCCGGCTGCGGCAAGACCACCTTGCTTCGCATGGTCAACCGGATGATCGAGCCGACGTCTGGCCGCATCCTGATCGACGGTGACGACATCGCTGGACGCAACAAGGTCGAGCTGCGACGCAGCATCGGCTACGTGCTCCAGGCCGCGGGACTGCTGCCACACCGCAAGGTGATCGACAACGTCGCGACCGTGCCCGTGCTGAACGGCGTGCCCAAGTCGCAGGCCCGCAACGCTGCGCTCGACCTGCTCGACAAGGTCGGCCTCGACCGGGCCCTGGCCGATCGCTATCCGCGCCAGCTCTCCGGCGGGCAGCAGCAACGCGTCGGCGTCGCTCGCGCGCTGGCCAGCGACCCCAACATCTTGCTGATGGACGAGCCGTTCGGCGCAGTCGACCCGATCGTCCGCGCAGACCTCCAAGCCGAGCTCAACCGGCTCCAACGCGAACTGGGCAAGACCATCGTGTTCGTCACCCACGACATCGACGAGGCCTTCCTGCTCGCCGACCAGGTGGTGATCTTCCGCAAGGGCGGCGTCATCGCGCAGGCAGGCACCCCGGCCGAGATCCTCGCGGCGCCGGCTGACGACTTCGTGGCCAGCTTCATCGGAGCCGACAAGGGCAACCGCACTCTGCGGCTCCAACAGCGCGACGGTGAGAACGGTCCGACCCTGGTGGTCGACGCAGAGGGTCGGCCGATCGGCGTCCTCGGTGACGAGGAAGCGCCTGGATCGTGAACTGGACCCGCAACAACCTCGACCTGATCGGCGAAGTCACCTGGAACCACGTGCAGTTGTCGATCATCCCGATCGTGCTCAGCTTCGTGCTGTGCATCCCGCTGGGCTGGGCGGCCAACCGCAACAGGTTCCTGCGTTCGGTGGTGATCACCGGCGGCAGCCTGCTCTACACGATCCCCTCCCTTCCGCTGTTCGTGATCCTGCCGTTGATCATCGGCACCCGGGTGCTCGACTCGACGAACTTGGTGGTGGCGCTGACCATCTACGGCGTGGCGATCATGGCGCGATCGGCGACTGACGCGCTGGCCTCGGTCGACGCAAGCACCGTCGATGCCTCGATGGCGATGGGCTACTCGACGTCCGCGCGATTCTTCCGGGTCGAACTCCCCTTGGCTGGGCCGGTGCTGCTGGCAGGCATCCGCGTGGTCTCGGCGAGCACGATCGCCCTGGTCTCCGTGGGAGTCCTCATCGGATCCGAGAACCTTGGCCTGCTGTTCCAGAACGGCAAACAGCGCGGCATCCTCGAAGAGGTGGTCGTCGGCATCCTGATCAGCCTGCTGATCGCCCTGATCTTCGATGTGGCAATCGTGCTCATCGGGCGACTCCTGATGCCGTGGACCCGCCCAGGAGCGGGTTCGTCGCGTCGTGTCGTCGTCCCGTCCGGCGAGCAGCAGGTTCTCGCGGCCAGTCCGGGAGACACCTGATGGATCTTCTGCTCGGCGCCCTGCGCTGGATCTTCGACCCGGCTCACTGGGAGACCGGGAGCCGCAGCCCGCTCCCGATCCAGGATCGTTTGTTCGAGCACCTGCGATACACCGGCGCGTCGATGGCGATCGCCTCGGCCATCGCTCTTCCGCTCGGCTTCTACATCGGGCACACCGGCCGCGGTCGCCAGTTCGTCATCTCGTTCACCGGAGCCATGCGCGCGCTGCCAACGCTCGGACTTCTCTACTTCCTGCTCATGGTCTTCGGCTACTGGCTCTCCTTTGACACCGCCCCGATCGTCGGCGCCACCATCGCCTTCGTCATCCTGGCCATCCCGTCGTTGCTGGCGGGCGCCTACTCAGGCCTCGAATCCGTCGACCGGCAGACCATCGACGCGGCCCGGGCCAGCGGCATGACCGAGTGGCAGATCTTGGTGCGCGTCGAGATCCCGCTCGCCCTGCCGCTCATCGTCGGCGGCATCCGGGCGGCGGCGTTGCAGGTGATTGCGACGGTGACCATCGCGTCGTACGCAGGCCTCGGCGGACTGGGCCGGATCATCGCGGCCGGCATCGGCCTCAACGACTACGATCGAATACTGGGTGGAGCGCTGCTGGTCACTGCCCTGGCCCTCGGCGTCGATGCCCTCTTCGCTCTGCTCCAACGACTCACCAGGACCCCCGGAATCACCGAGCAACGCCCCGCGACACGTCGTCGCACTAGTCGGTCGCCACGACCGCGCGCGCACTCGAGCGCGTCAGAGAAGGGAACACCGCAATGAACCACTCCCCCCGTCTGCGCCAGGTCGGCGTCGCCGTCGCCGCCCTCGGACTTGCGACCGCTCTGGCCGCCTGCTCCTCGGACGACCCCACCGGCCCCTCCGACGAGGTCGCCAGCGGCGAAACGATCGTGGTCGGCTCGTTCGCGTTCCCCGAGAGCGAAATCCTCGGTGAGATCTACGCCCAGGCCCTGGAGGCCGAAGGCTTCGACGTTGACACCAAGTTCAACATCGGACCACGCCAGCAGACCATCCCGGCACTGCAGGACGGCTCGATCAACCTGATCCCCGAGTACAACGGCAACCTGCTCGCCTACTACGACGTCGAGTACACCGAGCGCACCACCGAGGACGTCGACGCGGCGCTCGTCGACGCCGTCGCAGCCGACGACCTCCAGGTGCTCGACTCGGCCGAGGCCGAGGACAAGGACGCCTACGTGGTCACCGCCGAGACCGCCGAAGCCAACGACCTGACCTCGATCGGCGACCTGACAGCACTGGAGCCGTTCAAGCTCGGCGCCAACCCGCAGTTCGGTGAGCTGGGCTACGGCGTTCCTGGACTGGCCAGCGTCTACGGCGTCACCGACGTCGACTTCGTGCCGATCGAGGACTTCGGCGGACCCGACACCGTCAAGGCTCTCGTGGACGACTCGGTGCAGGTGGCCGACATCTACACGACGTCGCCGGCGATCGTCACCGAGGACTTGGTGGTGCTCGAGGACCCAGAGGCCCTGATCTCCTCGCAGAACATCATTCCGCTCATCTCCGACGCGGCGTACTCCGACGAGCTCGCAGACGTGCTGAACGCGATCTCTGCTGCGCTCACCACCGAGGACCTGATCGCGCTTCGCGACCGAGTCGAGGGTGACGAGAAGGCCTCGGCCTCCGACGCCGCGGCCGACTGGCTCGCCGACAACGACCTGGACTGAGATCACACGCTGACCCGTCTCCGACAGGGGACGGGTCAGCGTCTTTTTGGCGCTCAGTCGACGGGCACGTCGCGGTGCCACGACTCCGTGACGTACTTCGTCACCCACCCCATCGATTCGTAGAGTCCATTGGCACCCGTTGATGAGTCGGCGTCGACCTCGAGGCCAACGCGGTCGCGACCGCTCGACGCTGCGTCGGCGATGATCGTGCGCAGCAGACCTTTGGCCACGCCACGTCCGCGCGCTGCCTCCAGTACGCCGATGTAGGCCACGTACGAACCGTCTGGTCCGCTGGTGCTCTCCGAGACGGTGCCGACGAGGGCGCCGACCGGCTGCACGTCGTCGCCGTCGACGAGCTCGGCCAGCCACCAGTGGTCCCAGCGGTGGCCGGGGTCTTCACGCAGGCGGAAGACGAACTCGTCGAACGACTCCTCCCAGTGGTTGAAGTGATCGACGAACGCGCCTTCGATCACGTCGTGCACGGCCCGCAGGTCGTCGTCGTCGGGCATGCCGCTCCCGGTTCCGCTGCGTTGCACGAGGCGGATCCGCACGCCGTTCTCCTCCCAGGCATCGGGAGCGGGCACCAGGTCGGCTTCGTCAGGAGACACCGGTCGGCTCATCTGCCACCACGTGCGCACCTTGGCGAAGCCGGTCTCCCCGAGCCACCGGTGCTGGCGCTCGTCGTCGGCGAAGGCGCCGGTATCGATCTGCTGCACGTCCAGCCCGCGCGCGGACCCCACCGCCTTGGCCTGACCCACCGCCCACTCGATCAGCAGGTCGGAGCATGCTCGACCGACGCCAGCAGGCAGGTCGCGCTCGACCACGTGCATGAAGAGCATCCGGCCGCCCGCGCGGTCGTGCACGCTCCCCCAAGCGCGGATGACGCGCTTCTTGTCCCGCACCACCACGTTCTCGCGGGTGCGCAGGCCTGCCTCTGACACCTCGACGAGCACGTCATCGATGCCGGAGCCGGCCCAGCCCCGACCAGTGCTCTCGTGCGCGCGGAGCAGGTGCGTCAGTCGCGCGAGATCGAACCGGTCATCGGGGACCGGTGTGTCGATCGTCCAACCATCTGGCAGCCCTTCGGGCTCGCCGATGAGTTCTTCAGGATCGTTCTCAAATCGGCTGTCCTCAGGCATCACTGACCTCATTGTGCCGGACGCGGCCTGGGTGCCTCCAGCGGCTGAACTTCTCGAGGCTGGCTCCCCGGGATAGTTCGTCATCCAGTCGACGTCAGATGGCACTCAATACGTTGACACGATGACGAACTATCCGCGGCGGGTCGGCTAGGCGTGCTTGCGCTGCTGCGGCTGCTGTCCGGAGCGCCACTCGGAGAGCACGACGTCAAGCTCTTGCTCGAGCTCGGCGACCCGCATCGTGGCGGACGCGGCGCGCTTCTCGGCGTCGGTGAGCTGCCCGGTGAGGGCAGCGGCAGCCCGGGCTGAGCGCTTGCGCTCGACGTCGATCTCGGCGCGGGCCTCCGCCACCTCGGTGGCAGCCTGGGCCAAACGGCGCTCGAGCCGCGCGATAGCTGCGTCCTGCCGGGTCAGCCGGCCGGTGGCGTCAGCGACGAAGATGGCCTGCTCGGCAGTGCGCGACTCGGTGATCGTCCGATAGCAGCGCGCCTGGTCGGCGCGGTCGCGAGCCCATTCCAGACGGGTTGCAGAGACCTCGGTGTAGGTGATCCGGGTGGCGACGGCGCCGAGGACGACGGCCGCGCAAGCAGCGACCGTGGCCACCAGCCACGAGCCGCTGAGGGCTGCGGCGACCACGGCCAACGCAGCAAACGAGAGGACGGCAACGGCGACCACCACGCGGGTGGACCTCTGTCGCCTACGAGCAGACGGGGAAGTCATGGCCTCACGTTAGGACGAGGGATCGTCCTTTCGGACGCGACACGCACGCTCGAGGAGCAACGCTGCGATCACGACCACCAGCCCCGCGAGCGCCGCAAGCGCCGATCGGAGCAGACGCTCGTCGGCCAGCTCGCCGGCGTCACCGATCCAGCTGAGTGCGTAGCCGAGGTAGCCGCCGCCCATGATCGCACCCACATAGGCGCAGGCACGCGCCAGCACGAGCCGGTTCACGGCCTGCTGCGGCTCGAGGCGTTCGTGCAGCACCTGCACGGTGCGCCAGGTCGACCACGCTGCCAGGGCCACGATCACGGCCACGATCGCGAGGGAAGCCACCTGGGTCCAGGTGACCACCGGGGGCGTGCCGGCGCGATCGCTGAGGGGATGCAGCAGCCAGCCGAGCACGAGGCCGACCAGTGCCCACACAGCGAGCACGGCCGGACTGGTCTGGCGCATGCGCGAGCTGTCTACTCGAGGTCGAGCGTGAGGTCGTCGCGCACATTGAGCCCGTCGACGCCGATCTTGCTCAGCAGGTCGGCGATCGGGCCGTAGCCCGGCAGCTCGGCATCGGGCTCGAGGTCGAACCACGGCTTGAGCACGAACGCGCGCTCCGCTGCGCGCGGGTGCGGCAACTGCAAGGACGCGGTGTCGCTACGGCGATCGCCCACGACGATCAGGTCGACGTCGAGGGTTCGGGGCGCGTTGGGCACCTCGCTGCGCTCGCGCTCGTAGGCGTCCTCGATAGCCAGGGCACGGTCCATCAGTCGATTCGCGGCCAGCGTGGTGTCGGCCAGCACGACGGCGTTGAGGAACGACTCGGAGTCGGGCGGGCAGTCGACCGGCACCGTCTCGTACACCGGGGAGACGCCGGTGACCCACACGTCGGGAGTGTCAGCGATCGCATCGACGGCGCCCTGGAGGCACGACATCCGCTCGCCGAAATTGGATCCCAAGGCGATGACCACCCGCCGGATCGGCCGCATCTCACCGGTGAGGGTGTCCGCGTCGATGATGTTCGGATTAGGGGTCTCAGTCACGGGTTTCCCTCGCGCTTTCGGGTGATCGTGAGCGTGACGTCCGAGAACGTCGCGTCAATGGGGGCGTCCGGCTTGTGAACGGTCACTCGCGCCCATTCAACACGAGCGTCCATGAGGCAGACGCGCGCAATCCGCTGGGCCAGGGTCTCGATCAGGTCGACCGGATCTTTCTCCACGGCGGCTTTCACCGAGGTCACGAGACTCCCGTAGTCGAGGGTGTCGCGCAAGTCGTCGGAGGCCGAAGCCGGACGGGTGTCCAGGCCCAGTGCGAGGTCGATCACAAAGGTCTGCCCCTCGCGCTTCTCGAACTCGAACACGCCGTGGTGGCCGAAGCACTCGATCCCAGTCACCGCGAGCTCGTCGTTCATGTGCGCTCCCACACGCGCAGCACATCACGAGTGCCGCGGACGTCGTGCACCCGGACCCCCCACACTCCGCGCTGGGCGAGCAGAAGGGTCAGCGCGTGGCCGGCGACCTCCCGCTCGGCTACCGGCCGGGGCACACCGTGCGGGTCGGCGAGGAGCGCGCCGAGGAAACTTTTGCGGCTGGCACCCACCAGCAGGGGAAAGCCCAGCTCGGCCACACGGTCGAGACCAGCCACGAGCTCCCAGTTGTGGTCGCCCTGCTTGGCGAAGCCCAGGCCCGGGTCGAGCACGACCCGATCGTCGGCGATGCCCGCCCCGCGGATCGCCACCACCCGCTGCGCCAGCTCGGCGACCACGGCGGCGACCACCCCACCAGGCTGGTCGTAGACGGCAAGATCCTGCATTCGGTCGCTGTGCGAGCGCCAGTGCATCGCGACGTACCGAGCGCCTGCCGAGGCGACCACGTCGAGGATCCGGGGGTCGGCGAGCCCGCCCGAGACGTCGTTGACGATCGTCGCGCCGGCCTCGAGCGCGGCCTCCGCGACCTCGCTGCGCATGGTGTCGACCGAGACCACCGCGCCATCACCCACTAGCGCCGCGATCACCGGCACCACACGGTCGAGCTCCTCGTCGACAAGCGGTCGAGTTGCCCCCGGCCGCGTCGACTCTCCACCGATGTCGAGGATGTCGGCGCCGTCGGCCAGCAGGGCTCGTCCGTGCGCGATCGCAGCTGCCGGGTCGGCGTACCGACCGCCATCGCTGAACGAGTCCGGCGTGACGTTGACGACGCCCATCACGATCACTGGACGACGCTACCGCGGGCGCTAGCTCCGCGGCAGGGGCCGAGTGTCGATCAGAGCCCAGCCGACCAGCAGGTGGTGATCGGAGCCGGTGGGGTACACGAGCAGCTGGCGCGCCGCCCTCGCGGCCATCCGGTTCGCTGAGAAGAAGATGTAGTCGATCTTCGTGCGACCACCATCGAAGGTGGTCGAGCTGCACCGACAGTCGCGGTTGCCGCCGACGTGGCGCGGGGTGGCCTCGCGGAAACCTCCGCGGCCGCGGTACCGGTAGAGGTAGTCGAGGGCTGGGCGGTGCGGCGAGGCGTTGAAGTCCCCTCCGAGCACGACCAGGTCGCCGTGCCTGATCCATCGGTGGGTCGTTCGGTACACCTCGCGCGCCTGCCGGGTGCGCAGCTGGTCGCGCCGCTGGTCGCCACCAGAGATCAGGTGGAGCGAGCAGGCATGCCGAACCACTCCAGCGTTCTGCCAGGTGAGGCAGGCCATGCCCTGACGGCGACCCCGGTTGAGTTGATCGTCGAAGTACCTGGCGCGCGCCTTTCCGTGCCCTCCGGTCGAGATCACCACGTTGCCCTGGGCCGACCGGGTCTGAGGGTTCACGGGGTTCGACCGATCGACCCGCTCGCACCACGGCGCGTCGCGATCAACCTGCCACGCGAAGCTCCAGCGCGGGTGGCGCGCCCGCAGCTGCTTCAGCTGCCACCAGCAGACCTCCTGCAAGGTGATGATCTGAGCCCGGGTGCTGCGCGCCTTGCCGATAGCTCGATTCAGCGCGTCGGAACGGCGCTGGATGTTGTGATCGACCACGCGGAGCTTCGTCATCTCGCGCGGCTCAGGTGCTGCGCGGCGCGCTGAGCTGGCGGCGCTGGACCCGGCATCGGCGTCCCCGGCCGCGATCGAGAGCAGCCCGGCGACGAGGGCCAGCAGCAGAGCGGTCGGAAGCATCACGACGGCTGCGCGGCGGGCCAGACGAGCAGAGGCCATGGTGAGGGTCTCCCGGCGTCGGAGGATCGGGGTCGGCGGGACACTATCCCGGGCGCGGCTCACCTGTTCGCGAAACGACAACGTTCCGCCCGCTACGCTCGCGCCGTGGTGACTGCGGGCCCGGAGACCTTCGTGCTGGGCCTGGGGGCCCAGAAGGCGGGCACCACCTGGCTCTCGCACTTCTTGAACTCCTCCCCGCAGTTCGACCGCGGGTATCGCAAGGAGTACCACGTCTTCGACACGCTCGACCTTCCCGAGCACGGACGCCGCATGCGCCGCCGCAACCTCCGGCTGGCCAGGGAGGCACTCGATGCCGCGGAGGCAGGCGAGCCGGCGGATGCCGACGTCGTTCATCGGATGGCGATGACGCTCGACCCGGCCTACTACTTCGACTACTTCGCCGGACTCCTGCGGCGCCCCGGCATCGACGCCACCGGAGACCTGACCCCCAATTACGCCTTGCTGTCGGCCGAGCGGGTGGCGTCGATTCGAGCCGGCTTCGCTGAGCGCGGCGTGCGCACCGTGGCGGTCTTCTTGATGCGCGACCCGGTGGAGCGTGTCTGGTCGCACGTGCGCATGCGACACGACCGCGAGCCCAGCCGGTTCGCCGCCCGCGACCTCACCGACGAGCTGCGCGAGCATCACGCCGAGCCCAACTACGCCGACGTCACCCGCTATGAAGCCACGTTGGACACCATCGAGGCGGTGTTCGCGCCCGACGAGGTCTACGTGGGCCTCTACGAGCACCTCTTCAACGACGCCGGCCCAGCCCGGGCGATCTGCGACTTGGTCGGTATCGCGGCGCCCGAGCCGGAGCTCGACCGCCGCAGCAACGCCGCGTCACGTCCTTCCACTGACCTCGACGCCGACACCGCACGGGTGGTGGCCGAGCACTTCGCTGCGACCTACCGCGAGGTGGCGGCCAGGCACCCCGATCTCGACGTGGCCCAGTGGTGGCCGCACGCGGCACACGTGCTCGGCCGGTGACCACGATGACGACGATGGCGGCTCCGACGTTCGTGCTCGGCCTGGGCGCCCAGAAGGCCGGCACCACCTGGCTCTCCGACTACCTGCGCGCCTCGCCTCAGTACGACTTCGGCTTCCGCAAGGAGTACCACGTGCTCGGCCTGGTGGAGCCGGCCACCGAGCCGGCTCGGCGTCGGGCTCTGCTGACCCGGGCGCACGAGGAGATCGAGCTGTTGCGTCGGCGCGAGCCATGTGACGGACTCGCGCTGCGAGCCGCGGCCATGGTCGCCGACCTCGACGTCTACCTCGACTACTTCGCTGGCGTCGCGACAGCGGGGGGCCAGGTGCGGGCGACCGGCGATCTCACCCCCGGCAACGCCTTGATCGGCGCCGAGCTGATGGCCCACGTGCGCGACGGTCTGCAGCAGCGCGGAGTCCGCACGGCGGCCGTCGTCCTGTTGCGCGACCCGGTCGACCGGATCGTGTCGGCCAGCCGCATGCACGTGCAGCGCTGGCCTACCGACGGCACCGAGCGTCCACACGAGGCGCCCGAACGGGTGCTGGAACGGTTTCTCGAGCCGTCGTACGCGCGGCGCACCCGCTACGACCTCACGCTCGCAGCGCTGGACCAGACGTTCGACCGCGACGCGTGCCATGTCGGGTTCTACGAGACCCTCTTTCGCACCGAGGAGACCGAGCAGATCTGCGCGCTGCTCGGAATCGACCACCACCAGGCCGACTTCGCGCACCGCAGCAACCCCAGCCGCAGCAACGAAGCGGCGTTGCCGGACGACGTGGTGCGCCAGGTGGCCGAGGCCTACCGCCCCGTCTACGAAGCCGTGGCCGCCCGCTTCCCGCACCTGGATCTCGCCGAACTGTGGCCGAGCGCGCGGTGGATCCGATGACCACCCCGACCTTCGTACTCGGCTTGGGCGCCCAGAAGGCCGGCACCACGTGGCTCTCTGATTATCTGCGGTCGTCGTCTCAGTACGACTATGGCTTTCGCAAGGAGTACCACGTGCTCGACGTGGTCGACCTGGCCTCAGAGCAGTGGATGCGAACCCGCGTGCTCGACCAGGCCGACGAGACCGTGTCGGCGCTACGCGGCGGCGCCTCGCCGTCGTCCGATCACCTGCTGCGAGCCGCGATGATCGCCGACCTGCGTGTCTACTACGACTACTTCGCCAGCGTGTTGCGTCGTACCGGCGACGTGAGAGCCACCGGTGACCTGACTCCGGCGCACGCACTCCTGGCTAGCAAGCGGCTCACCGAGGTGCGCGAGCAGATGGATGCTCGTGGGGTGCGAACCGTCGCAGTGCTGCTGCTGCGCGACCCCGTCGAACGGGTGTGGTCGCAGGCGCGGATGCGGTTGCAGCGTTCGGCCGACGACGCACCCGGTGCGGCCGAGCAACGCCTGCTGGAGGAGTTCGAGCGCCCTACCTACACGTTGCGCTCCCGCTACGACCTCACGCTTCAGGCTCTGACTGCCTCGTTCGACCCGAGCGACACCTACGTGGGCCTCTACGAGCAACTCTTCACCGATGGCGGAGAACAGGCGAGCCGTGACCTCTGCCGGCTCGTGGGTATCGACCACGTGGCACCTGATGCCGGAAGGCGGGCCAACCCAAGCCGACGTGACTCCGACGCGTTGCCCGACGACGTCACGCGCACGATCGCCCGACACTTCGAGCAGGCCTACCGGACTGCCGCCGCGCGATTCACCGACATCGATCTACGCGATGTGTGGCCGAGCGCGAGGTTCGTGCTCTGAGGCTGCTACTTCGGGCGCGGAGCGCGGCCGAAGTCCTGACGGCACTCTGCACCCGCACACTCGCCGAGCACCAACAGCCTGCGTTCCAGCTCGCGGCGCACAGCGCGGTAGCGCGGGTCGCGGGCCACGTTGGCGAGCTGGCCAGGATCGCGGATGCGGTCGTAGAGCTCGACGAAGTTCTGCTGCGCCCAGCGCACGTAGGTGTAGCGCGAGGTGCGCACTCCGCGGTACTTCCACCCGTCGGGATACTTCCGGAGATCTTGGACTCCCGCCTGCACGAGGAGGGTCCGAGAGTCCGACGATCGGGCCACGCGTCCCTCACGCAGCACGATCGGCTGGCCGTCGATGGTCACCTGGGGGATGGCACGGGCCAGGGCCGCAAATGTTGGTGCGAGGTCGATCATCGCGCCGGTCTGCTTGTCGGTGACGCCGGCGGGCAAGCCCAATCCGCGCATCAGCAGTGGCACTCGCACCGACTCTTCATAGGCGAGCACCTTGCCGACGTAGCGGTGCTGGCCCAGGAGATAGCCGTTGTCGGAGGTGAAGACGAGCAGGGTGCGCCCGAACCCGTCGGAGCTCCTGATCGACTCCACGATCTCGGCGACCCCGTCGTCCAAAGCCGCGAGTGACTGGGCGCGTCGCATCTGCAGCTCTTGAATGTCGTCATCGTCGACCTTGTCGAGCCCGCGAATTGCGGCTGGCTTGTCGCTGACGTCGTCCTCGTTGTAGGCGGGAGTCTCGGCCGACGGTGGTTGCAAGCCGAGATAGGAGAGTCGGTGACGCAAAGCGGGCACCGGCGGTGCGCTGCACTTGGCGGCCTCCTCGGCGACCGAGCAGCTGCCGTGCGGCGCCACGAACGACGACCACACGAAGTACGGCTTGCTGCGCGCTCCGAAGTTCTCGATCAGCTGGCTGGTCTGCTCGGCGACGTAGTCGGTGTGATAGCTCAGCGGTCGGATCGGGTTGCCGTTGTTGTGCTGCGTGTACCCGTAGTACTGGTAGATCCGCTTCAGCGTCGGGTCCCAGTGGTTCCAGCCGACCTCGCGCTTCGTCTTGGCCTCGCGGGGGTACTCGTTGAGGTACTTGCCCACCATTCCGGTTCTGTAGCCGGCCTTCTTGAGCCACACCGGAAGCGCCGTGCGCGGATGGAAGCGCTTGTAGCCCCCGAGTCGCGCGGTGTTGAGGCGGACGCCGTTGTTCTGCGCGTACTGGCCAGTGAGCAGCTGAGCACGTGAAGGGCAGCACAACGGGTGCGGGGCCGTGAATCCGGTGAACGTGACCCCCCGATCACCGAGCAGCGCCCGGGTCTTCGGCAGGAACCGCATCTCCTCGAAGCTGAGGTCATCGGCCGTGATCAACACGATGTTCGGACGTCGCCCGGGCACCTTGACCGCCGCCGACGCTGTCGTCGCCTCGGGCGAGGAGGCGATCCGGGAAGCCTGGCCTCCCGCGTCTTCTCGGGAGACGACCACGGCGGTGACGGCGAGCAGCAGCACCAAGATCGAGAGCGATCCGACGGCGCCGTTGAACCAGACGGGGAGGCGGCGCATCAGAACTCGTATCCCAGCTCGTCGATGACCCTCGCGAAGAGGTGAGCGACGTGGTCGCGACCTGCGTCGTCGTACATCTCTCGGTAGCCGCGACCGGGGCGTAGTCCAGCCTTCGCCTGGGGCAGGTCAGGGCCGCCGGGCAGCCCCAGCTCGTTCCAGACAGCGTCGAGGTCGGCGGCGAGGGTGTCGTAGCGCAGCACCCGGTCGACGGCTCGTTGGCCACGAATGTGCCACGACCGATAGTTCTGCACGGCCAGGTTCTCGACCTGGGGCTGGTGCAAGAACTGCTGGAAGGTGAGCGCGTGGTCGTGTCGGTTGACCCAGAAGTAGAGCGAGACGACGGCGTCCCACGGGTTCCGGTCGACCACGAACGTCAGGTAGTCGCTCCATACCTGCTCACCCACGGCCTCGCGCGCCACACGGGCCGGCGAATGCTCGTGCACGGGGCGTGGCAGCGGCGGCGAGGTGTTGTGCTGTCGCCCCAGTCCGCCAACCTCGGCGCGGATCAGCTCGTCCTTGGCCGGGAGCGCGGTGATGACGTCGTCGGGGCCGCACTGACGCGAGAGTGCGATCTCGATGGAGGTGCCGGCGGTCTTCTTCGACTTCATGAAGATGAAGCGGTGCCGGTGGCTGATGATCACGCGGTGCAGTCCTAGCGGCGGTGGATGAGGGCCATGGCCTCGGCGCGAGTGGTCGCGTTGGTACGCATCGTCCCCCGCACAGCCGAGGTGATCGTGCGGGCCCCGGCCTTCTTGACCCCACGCATGGTCATGCACAGGTGCTCGGCCTCGATGACGACGATGACGCCGCGGGCCTCGAGGATCTCCATCAGGGCGTCCGCCACCTGGGTGGTGAGGCGCTCCTGCACCTGGGGACGCTTCGCGTACACGTCGACCAGTCGGGCCAGCTTCGAGAGACCGGTGATCTTGCCCGACTTGGCCGGGATGTAGCCCACGTGCGCGACGCCGGTGAACGGCACCAGGTGGTGCTCGCACATCGACCACAGCTCGATGTCACGCACCAGCACCATCTCGTCGTGGCCGAGGTCGAACGTCGTGGTGAGCACGTCCTCGGGCGTCTGGTGGAGGCCGGCGGTGAGCTCCTCGTAGGCGCGCGCAACTCGGGCCGGAGTCTCGCGCAGGCCCTCACGGTCGGGGTCTTCCCCGATCGCGATCAGCAGCTCACGGACCGCAGCCGCCGCCCGAGGAGCGTCGAACGTCCCGACTGTCGGTTCCGTCATGACGTGGGTGGGGTCGCCCCGCCGCCACCGAAGCCGGGGTCGCCGTGTACGTCGCCGCCCGGGCCAGGTGGGGTCACGATGTGTCCGGGTCCGCGCCCAGCATCGTCAGCGACCGCCTGGCCGTTGGAGGCGACCCGGTCGCGGATCTCTTGCGGAATCTCGACCGGGGGGATCACCGACGGGTTGCGGGTCGGTGACCCGGTCCAGGCCGGGCGCTCGGGCCGCAGACGCAACGCCGTGAAGATCTCAGCCACCTGCGCCTTGTCGAGGGTCTCCTTGTCGAGCAGGGCCAGCACGAGAGCGTCGAGAACGTCGCGGTTCTCCTCGAGGATGTCGAAGGCCTCTTGGTGCGCGACAGCGAGGAACTTCTTGGTCTCCTCGTCGACGATCGCCGCGATGTCCTCGGAGTAGTCGCGCTGGTGCCCCATGTCGCGGCCCAGGAACGGCTGACCGCCCGAGTCGCCGAGCTTAATCGCGCCCAGACGCTCGGTCATGCCGTACTGGGTGACCATGGCGCGGGCCAGCGAGGTGGCCTTCTCGATGTCGTTGCCGGCGCCGGTGGTCGGGTCGTGGAAGACCATCTCCTCGGCGGCGCGGCCGCCCAGCATGTACGCCAGCTTGTCGAGCATCTCCGAACGGGTCTGGGAGTACTTGTCCTCGTCGGGCAAGACCATCGTGTAGCCCAGCGCGCGACCGCGCGGGAGGATCGTGATCTTGTGCACCGGGTCGGTGCCCGGGAGCGCTGCGGCCACGAGCGCGTGCCCGCCCTCGTGGTAGGCCGTGATGAGCTTCTCCTTCTCGCTCATCAGGCGGGTGCGGCGCTGCGGGCCGGCGATGACGCGGTCAATAGCCTCGTCCATCATCTCGGCGGTGATCTGCTTCATGTTGCTGCGCGCAGTCAGCAGGGCCGCCTCGTTCAGCACGTTGGCCAAGTCGGCCCCGCTGAAACCAGGCGTGCGACGGGCCACGGAGACGAGCTCGATGTCGGGTGACAAGGGCTTGCCGCGCGAGTGCACCCGCAAGATCTGCTCGCGGCCGGCGAGGTCGGGGGCGTCGACCGAGATCTGGCGGTCGAAACGACCCGGCCGCAGCAGCGCGGGGTCAAGCACGTCAGGCCGGTTGGTCGCGGCGATCAGGATGACGCCGCCGCGCACGTCGAAGCCGTCCATCTCGACGAGCAGCTGGTTGAGGGTCTGCTCGCGCTCGTCGTGACCCCCGCCCATGCCGGTGCCGCGGTGACGACCGACGGCGTCGATCTCGTCGATGAAGACGATGGCCGGAGCGTTCTCCTTGGCCTGCTCGAAGAGATCGCGCACGCGGCTGGCGCCCACGCCGACGAACATCTCGACGAAGTCAGAGCCGGAGATCGAGTAGAACGGCACACCGGCCTCACCGGCCACCGCCCGCGCGAGCAGGGTCTTGCCGGTACCGGGCTGGCCGTAAAGCAGCACGCCCTTGGGGATCTTGGCTCCCACGGCCTGGAACTTCGCCGGCTCCTGCAGGAACTCCTTGATCTCGCCGAGCTCTTCGATCGCCTCATCACAGCCGGCGACGTCGGCGAACGTCGTCTTCGGCATGTCCTTGGAGATGAGCTTGGCCTTCGACTTGGCGAACTGCATCACCCCGCGGCCGCCACCGCCCTGCATGGAGTTCATCAACCAGATGAAGACCACGATGATCAGGAGGATCGGCAAGAAGCTGATGAGCAGCGAGCTGAGCAGGCTGGGCTGCGGGTTCTCGGAGTTCGACTCCTCGATGTCGCCGGCGACGACCTGCGCGTCGACCTGGGCGATGATGCCCTGCTGCTGGCCGAGCACGTAGTGCGTCATCACCTTGGCGCCGCCCTCACGAACGCCGTCGTCGAGCACCGCCTCGATGGCCTGATCACCATCGATGAAGGTGATCTCCTTGACATCGCCGTCCTGCACGTAGGCCTGCATCTTCGACGTCGGAATCTCGTCGTATCCGCCGCCAGGCGCCAAGAACTGCAGGGCCAGCAGCACGCCGACGACGGCGAGGCCGATCCAGACCCAGGGACCCTTGAATATGCGCTTCACGACTGTCTCTCACTTGGTGCACGACGGAGTCCACGACGGTACACGCGCGTCTGCGCTGGCCGTGGTGGTTCCATCCTCTCAGGAGGGTGGTGGAACGCCCCTGCTGGGCACCTCAAGCCGCGATCAGGAGTAGACGTGAGGTGCCAGGGTGCCGATGTCGCGCAGGTTGCGGTAGCGCTCGCGGTAGTCGAGTCCGTAGCCGACCACGAACTCGTTGGGGATGTCCCAGCCGACGTACTTGACGTCGACCGGCATCTGCAGGGCCTCGGGCTTGCGCAGGAGCGTGCAGATCTCGACGCTGGCCGGGTTGCGTGACTTCAGGTTCGAGGTCAGCCAGCTCAGGGTGAGCCCGGTGTCGATGATCTCGTCGACGATCACGACGTCGCGCCCGGCGATATCGGTGTCGAGGTCCTTCAAGATCCGCACGACGCCGCTGGACTTGGTGCCCGACCCGTAGGAGGAGACCGCCATCCAGTCCATCTCGACGTGACGTGTGAAGGCCCGCGAGATGTCGGCCATCACCATCACCGCGCCGCGCAGAATGCCCACGATCAGCAGCTCTCGACCGGCATAGTCCCGCTCGATCGTCTCGGCGAGCTCACCCACCTTCGCGAGGATCTGTTCCTCGGTGAAGAGGACGTGAACGAGATCGGATTCGACGTGGGCGGCGTCCATGGACGTGACCTTAGATGGTCGGTCTGAATCGCAGGGAGCCGGAGTCACGAACCGCCGTCACGTGGCCGGGCAGCTGCACCTGGCCGCGCACCTCGCCGATCGAGAGCGACTCCAGCGCACGGACATGCACGTGGAACAGCTCGGACGACGGAGACCCCGCAGCGAGCGCAGCGAGACGCAGCACCCGCCGGCGCACGGCGAGCGGTTCGCCGGCCAGTGCGGACAGGTCGACGCCGTCGGCCACGCGGGCTTCGAGATAGGCCAGGTCGGCGAGGTCGTCGAGCAGCTCCATGTCGGGGCGCAGTTGCTCGGCGGTGCGGGCGAGGGTCTCGGCCACTCCGGGGCCTAACTCCTGCTCGAGCAGGGGAAGGACCGTGTGACGCACGCGCGCGCGCGTGAAGCGGGGGTCGACGTTGTGCGGGTCCGACCAGAACTCGATGTCCTCGGCCCGGCAGGCGGCCTCGGTCTGTGCGCGGGAGATGCCCAGCAGCGGCCGGGCGAACACGTCGAACGACTCACGCATGCCCGCCATCGAGCGCCCACCACTCCCCCGGGTGAGGCCGAGCAGCACCGTCTCGGCCTGGTCGTCGAGGGTGTGACCGAGCAGCACAACCGCTGCACCGAACGTCGCAGCCACCTGCTCTAGCACGGCGTACCGCGCCTCGCGGGCAGCGGCTTCGAGCCCGCGGCCCGCAGCGTCGACGTCGACCCGTGCACCAACCGTCTCGTCGACGCCAAGCCCAGCCATCTGCCCCACGACCCGGGCTGTGTGCTCGGCGGAGCCGTCCTGTAGCCCGTGGTCGACGACCGCCCCGAGCACCCGCCGGTCGTGCTTGTGGCCTTCGAACACGGTGGCGCTCAGCAGGGCCAGGGAGTCGGCACCGCCCGAGCAGGCCACCACGACCGGGCCTTCGGTCGTCAGGTCGAGCAGCGTGCGCCGCACCGAGTTGCGCACCGCGGCCACCGCCGCGTCGAGAGTCACAGCACCCGGCTGACCCAGGCCTCCGGGTCTGCCAGTTCGGCCTTGGTGGGGAGGTGCTCGGCCCGTTCCCACACGGTGTTGAACTCTTCCATGCCGACCTTGTCGACCACGGAGCGCACGAAGTGAGCGCCGTCGCGGTACTGCGCCATCTTCGCGTCGAGTCCGAGCAGACGTCGAAGCAGCCGGTCGAGTGCGCCGACGCCCTTGCGACGCTCGGTGAACTTCGACCGAATGTGCTCGACGCTCGGGATCACGGTCGGGCCCACGCCGTCCATCACGACGTCAGCGTGGCCCTCCAGCAGCGACATCATGCCGGTGACCCGGTCGAGAATCTCGCGCTGCTCGGGCGAACTGAGCAGGTCGATCAAGCTGCCCGAAGCCAGGCCACCCTTGAGCGAATCGGTGAGCCGGCGCACCAAGTCGTCAAGCCCGCTGGGGCTCACCGTCGAGGAGAGGGCCTGTACCTCGGAGAAGAGGTGGTCGCGCATCCACGGGACCGCGGTGAACTGCACCCGGTGGGTCTCCTCGTGCAGGCACACCCACAGCCGGAAGTCGTGCGGGTCGACCTCGAGCTCGCGCTCGACGTGCACGATGTTGGGCGCCACGAGCAGCAGCCTGCCGTCGGGCGCGTGGAACGGGTCGAACTGCCCGAGCACCTTGCCGGCCAGAAATCCGAGCAGTCCTCCGACCTCCAGGCCAGTGATCCGCGAGCCGACAGCGCGCGTCAGGCCGCTGGGCGGCTTCTTCTCGGTGAGCTGGTCGACCAAGGGGCCAAGCAGCACGCGGAAAGCGTCGGTGTTGGCCTGGATCCAGCCGGCACGATCGACCACCAGAACCGGAGCGGTGTGCTCGGCGGCCACCAGCCCGGTGAAGTCGCGTACCAGCCCGGTCGACCGGTCGGCGCCGGCGCGCAGCTCGGCGACTGCTGCGTCGGCCTCGGAGCTCGTCACGACCGGCCCCTGGCCCGCCAATCTCGTGCCGATCCGCACAGCGAGGTCCCAGTCGACCATCGAGTCGGCGGGGGTGTGGGGGCTGGTCATGCGGCGAACCTACCTGGGTCGCCCACGGTCGACTCAGGAGCAGCCGCAGGCGCCGAGCTCGGCAGCTGCGGAGTCGAGAGCCTCCTGGGCCAAGAACTTGAGGTCCTCATCGATCTGGTCGGCCATCAGCGCAAAGACCAGCACGTTGCCCTCGAGGTCGACGGCGAGCCCGGCGAGCGAGGAGACGCCTCTGAGGGTTCCGGTCTTGGCCCGCACTCGGCCGAGGGCGACCGGCGGACCATCGGCCATGCGCACGCTCAACGAACCGGTGAAACCGGCCACCGGCAGCCCGCTGAGCACGTGCCGCAACTCGGGTCTCCCAGGCGCCGCGGCCAACTGCAGCACGTCGACCAGGGACGCGGGGCTCGCGACGCTGCGGCGCGAAAGTCCGCTGCCGTCGTAGAACGTCGTCGCCCCCAGCCGGACCCCGGCGGCCCCGAGCAGCGAACGGACGCCGCGCTTGCCCGCCACGGTGCTGCCGACTCCCTGGCTTGCGAGGCCGACCTGGCGTAGCAGCACTTCGGCGCCCTCGTTGTCACTCACATCGAGGATCCGCTCGACGACCGCCCCGAGCGTGGCCCCCGCGATCGCGGCCACAGGCTGGGCATCGTCAGAGGCCCGTGTCTCGACGGGCGTGCCAGTCACCGTGACGCCGGCCTGCCGCAATGAGTCGACGAACGACGCAGCAGCGTCGGCGGCCGGGTCGTTCACCCGCCCGCTGCGGCCCGGCGGACGACCCTGGTCGACCCACAGCGACGTGATCGGGCTGACCACGGCGTCGGGAACGTAGTCGGGCTCCCAGTCGGGGTTGATGGCCGGACCGCTGAACAGAGACGTGTCGTAGCCGACGCTCACCCGCCGGACGCCGTTCTCGCGCAGGCCATCGGCGGTGTCGATCGCCAAGGAACGCAGGTCGGCCCGCACCGGGTAGGGCCAGGGGCTGCCATCGGGCTGACGCGGTGTGCGCATCAGGTAGGGATCGCCGCCGCCGACGAGCACGATGCGAGGGACACCGCGTCGTCCGGCCTCGGCGACCACGCTGGTCGTGAATCGGTGGTCGGGCCCCAGCGCGAGCAGTGCCGCGGTGGCAGTCACCAGCTTCGTGGTCGAGGCCGGCGTGGCCAGCCCAGTGCCCCGCGTGAAGTACGGCTGGCTGCCGACCAGGGGGGCCACCTCGACGAGCACGTGTTGCCCGAGCGCCGGGGCCGAGAGTTGCGGGGTCAATGCGCGGCGAAGGGCAGCCGGACGCGGCGGCACGGCCGCGCCGGGATCGAGATCGACGGCGACCGGGTCGGCATCGAGACCGCCGACGTCGTCGGGTACAGCAGTCGGAGCCGGTTCGAGGAGCGCACCAGACGCCGCGCGCTCGAGACCGAGCCAGGGGTCCAGCATCCCGGCCCGCCAACCCACGAACGACCCCGACACCAGCGCACCCACCACGAGGAGGGCGAGCAAGGAGCCCCAGCGGAGGCCCCGGTGACGGCTGTGGCCTGATCTCGGCTCGTCTGGTTCCACTCGTCTTTCACCTCCCCGGCTGCGCGTTCGCCGACATTGTGCGCGAGACTTGGCCGCGACTGGTCATCGACCGTCGCTTGGTTGCCGGCGATTGCCGGCCCGACACCCGGAGGAAGCGCGTGCTGGAGTTCGACGTACTGGTGGAGATCCCCAAAGGGGAGCGGAACAAGTACGAGGTCGACCACGTGTCGGGCCGGATGCGGCTCGACCGGACCCTCTTCACCTCGACCCAGTACCCGGCCGACTACGGCTACATCGAGAACACCCTGGGTCTAGACGGCGACCCGCTCGACGCACTGGTGCTGCTGCCGACCCCGACCTTTCCCGGCTGCCTGATCAAGTGCCGCGCCATCGGCATGTTCCGCATGACCGATGAGGCTGGCGGCGACGACAAGGTCCTCTGCGTTCCGGCCAACGATCCTCGCCAAGAGCACCTGCGCGACATCAGCCACGTGCCGAAGTTCGACCGGCTCGAGATCCAGCACTTCTTCGAGGTCTACAAGGACCTCGAGCCCGGCAAGTCGGTCGAAGGCGCTGACTGGGTCGGCCGGACCGAGGCCGAGGCCGAGGTGCACGCTTCGTTCAAGCGCTTCCTCGACACCGACTCAACCCACTGACGGCCCACTCATAGGGCGGGATCAGGCCGCGTCTGCGGTCTGGTCCCTCTTGTCCTTGGCGAGGCTCGCCACGGCGGTGACGGTCAGCGTCACGATGATGACCCCCAGGCTCACGAGTGAGCTGATCTCGGGGACAGCAGTCACGTGCTCTCCCCCATTGATGAAGCTCAGCTCGTTCTCGTGGAGGGCGTGCAGCACCAGCTTGACGCCGATGAAGGCCAAGATGAAAGACAGTCCCAGCGACAGGTAGACCAACCGCTCGAGCAGTCCGCCCAGCAGGAAGTAGAGCTGGCGCAGGCCCATCAGGGCGAAGACGTTCGCGGTGAAGACCAGGTAAGGCTCTTGGGTGATTCCGAAGATGGCCGGGATCGAGTCCAAGGCGAACAGGATGTCGGTCGTGCCGAGCGCGATGATCACGATCACCATGGGCGATACATAGCGGACGTTCTCGAGCCGGTACCAGAGCTTGAGTCCCTGGAACTCCTCGCCGACGTTGAGCCGGTTACGGGCGAAGGTGACGACCGCGTTCTCCTCGGGGTGCTCGTCCTCGTGCTCGCGGTAGCTCTGCACCAGCTTGTAGGCCGTATAGACCAAGAAGGCGCCGAAGATGTAGAACACCCAGCTGAAGTTCTCGATCAGCTGGTAGCCGAGCGCGATGAAGATCGCGCGGAAGATCAGCGCGAGGATGATGCCGACCATCAGCGCCTCTTGCTGAAGGTGGCGCGGCACCTGCAAGGCGGTCATCAAGATGATGAAGACGAAGAGGTTGTCGATCGAGAGGCTGTACTCAGTCAGCCAGCCTGCATAAAATTCGACACCGAAGTTGTGGCCATCAGCAGAGCCGTGAAAGAGCACGATCCACAGGCCGAAGAGCACCGCGGCTCCGACGTAGATGCTGAGGGCGACCGCGCACTCCTTCATCGAGGGTTCATGCGGGTCGCGCGCGATCACGAAGATGTCAAAGAGGAGCACGCCCACCGTGACGGCGATCGTGATGGTCCACTCAAGGGTGCTGACTTCCACTCAGGGCTCCTGCAGATGAAGGGATGACGGTCAACTGAAGGTCTCTTCCATCGCGACTCGATCGAGCACGCGACCTGCGAGACCGGACGTCCGCGTGAGCGGCTGTCGTGCTGACGACCTCGCAGCGAAGGAATACTCCCCTCCTGCGAGACCTATCTTGTCATGGCATCGCGCCAGGGCGTCAGTCGCCGCCGTAGGGCACGCCCAGGGCGGCCAGCTGTTCGCGTCCGCCGTCGAGAGCGGTGAGCACCCACGCGCCGTCGGGGGTCAGCGTGAAGGTGTGCTCATAGTGCGCAGCCCACGAGCCATCGGTGGTGACGACGGTCCACTCATCGTCGAGCACGTCGGTGCGGTGGGAGCCCAGGGTGATCATCGGCTCGACGGCCAGCGCCAGCCCGCGGACGAGCTTGGGGCCGCGACCGCGACCGAAGTTCGGGACGTCAGGCGGCTGGTGCATCTCCGAGCCGATGCCGTGTCCGGTGTAGTCCTCAAGGATCCCGTAGTTGCCGGCCGCTCGCACATGGGTCTCGATGGCGGTGGAGATGTCGCCCACCCGGCCACCTAGGCGCGCAGCGCCGATACCGCGCCACATCGACTCTTCGGTCACCCGCATCAGGGCCCGCACGTCATCGGGCACCTCGCCGAGCGCCACGCTGATAGCGGCGTCACCGTGCCAGCCGTCGACGATCGCGCCGCAGTCGATGGAGACCAGGTCTCCGGGGGCCAACACCCGTGCCCCGGGCATGCCGTGCACGACCTCGTCGTTCACCGAGACGCAGATCGAGCCGGTGAAGCCGTGGTAGCCCAGAAACGACGGGGTGGCACCGAGCTGCCGGATGTGGGTCTCGGCGGCCGCGTCGAGCTCACCGGTGGTCAGCCCGGGCTGGGCCACGTCACGGAGCATCTCCAAGGTGCGGCCGACCACGAGGCCAGCCAGTCGCATGCCTTCGATCTGCTCAGGGGTCTTGAGCTCGATCCCGCGATCGCCGAACACGCCTTGGTACCGGCCGGGGTCAGGACTCGGAGATGTCGCCCAGCGCGGCGAAGACGCGCTGGGTGACCTCGTCGACCTCGCCCATGCCGTCGACCTCGACCAGGAGGCCTCGCGAGCGGTAGACGTCGATGAGTGGCTCGGTCTGCTCGGCGTAGACCTCTTGGCGGCGCCGGATGACCTCTTCGGTGTCATCGGCGCGTCCCTCGGTCTGTGCGCGTTGCAGCAGACGCTGCACGAGCTCTTCGGAGTTCACGGTGAGCACGACGGCGGCATCGAGCTTGTGGCCGGTGAAGGCAATCATTCCGTCGAGCTCCTCGACCTGCGCGGTCGTGCGCGGGTAGCCGT
>JBAUWM010000526.1:0-10575 GCA_049583775.1 Nocardioides sp. | reverse complement strand
TTCTCCGGCTACGTGATCAAGGGATCTGCCGCACCCCCTGGTGCGACGCACCGATCGCCCACGACGACCACATCACCACCGCGAACAATCACGGCGAGACCACCGCGGCCAACACCCAAGGCCTCTGCCGGGCCTGCAACCACGCCA
Source organism: Nocardioides sp. (assembly GCA_049583775.1). Taxonomy (GTDB): domain Bacteria; phylum Actinomycetota; class Actinomycetes; order Propionibacteriales; family Nocardioidaceae; genus Nocardioides. The sequence continues at coordinate 10,428 of JBAUWM010000526.1, read as the reverse complement.
AACAAGCCGACGGATGGCGACAACAGACCCAGCCCAAACTCGAGCCGACATCTGGTCGAGACCATCACCCCCACCGGCCACCGACATCGATCATCTGCTCCTCGGCCACCGACACCCGTCCGCACGAGACACGTGCTCGCCGGGTAGACCTCGTGCCATTCTCTGCCCAGCAGGGAGAGCGCGTCCGCGCCTCCAACCACGAAGCAGGAGCACCTCAACGATGAGTGACGAGAAGCCGGCAGTCCTGACCGAGGCACGCGACGGCGTCCTGATCATCACGATCAACCGGCCGGAGGCGAAGAACGCCCTCAACGGTGCGGTGGCTCGGGGTATCGCCGCGGCCGTCGACGAGCTCGACGCGAGCGACGAGCTGTGGGTCGGCGTGCTCACAGGTGCCGGCGGCACGTTCTCGGCTGGCATGGACCTCAAGGCGTTTCTCACCGGTGACGTTCCCCTGGTTGACGATCGCGGGCTGGGTGGCATCACCCAACGTCCGCCGCGTAAGCCATTGATCGGTGCGGTCGAGGGGTGGGCTGTTGCCGGCGGCTTCGAGCTGCTGCTTGCCTGCGACATGGTCGTGGCCGCCGAGACCGCCAAGTTCGGCGTGCCCGAGGTCAAGCGGGCATTGGTCGCGGGAGCCGGCGCAGCGATGTTGCTGCCGCAGCGCATCCCACAAGCCATCGCGCTCGAGATGCTGCTCACCGGCGAGCCGATTACCGCTCAGCGTGCGGCCGAGCTCGGCTTGGTCAACAGACTGACGCCCGAGGGTGGAGCCGTCGACGGTGCCGTCGAGCTGGCTCGCGTGATCGCAGCCAATGGTCCCCTCGCGGTCGCGATCACCAAGCAGGTCGCGCGCAGCGCGCCCGACTGGAGCTTCGAGGAGGGCTGGGACAAGCAGTCAGCCCTGATGCAGCCAGTCTTCGGTTCTGAGGACGCCATCGAAGGAGCCACGGCGTTCGCCGAGAAGCGAGCCCCCGTGTGGAAGGGCCGCTAGAAGCTGCCTAGCAAGCGGTGCCGCGGTCGACCGACAGCACTGCGCCGGTCACCGACGCGGCCGCATCGGAAGCCAGGTAGGCCACGGCGTCAGCGATGTCACTGGGCGGCATGAAGCCGTAGCGGGCGCCCGCCGTCTCCATCAACAGCCCCCAGTCGAGCTCGCTGTTGGCGTGCTCGGCCGCGGCATTGGTCGGCAGGTCGGTCTGCACGCCGCCCGGGCACACCGTGTTGACGCGGATGCCGTCGGCAGCGAGCTCGAGCGCCAGCGACTTCATCAACAAGATCACGCCACCCTTGGAGGCGCAGTAGGCCGCTTGGTAGGGCTGCGCGCGCAGCCCCGCGATCGAGGCGATCGTCACGATGTTGCCCCGGCTCTCGCGCAAGTGCGGGAGGCACGCGTGGCTCATCAACATCGGCCCCGTCAGGTTGACGCCCAGGTGCCGCTGCCACGTGGCCACATCGAGGTCCTCGAACCGGCGGAACTGATCGATGCCGGCCACGTTCACCAACACATCGATCCCACCGAGCTGCGCTGCCGCCGCGTCGACGGCAGCGCGTACCGACGACTCATCGCTGACGTCGCAGGCCAGCACGTCATCGGCCGCGGTCAGGTCAAGCCCGACGACCGACGCGCCCTCCTCGCGCAGGAGGTCGACCGTCGATCGGCCGACACCCCCAGCTGCTCCAGTGACTAGTGCGCGCTTGCCCTCAAACCGTTGCGTCATGGGCAAGTTCTAGCGCACCCGCACCTTGAGCACGCGCGATACGTAGCCAGCGACCGTCTCCGTGGCGTCGATGACGAGGCGGTACTTGTACGTGCCCTTCTTGGTCTCCCTCGGGTAGGAGACCCGAGCGGTGCGGCCGTTGTCGACCAGCGTCTTCACGAATCGCCAGCCATCCGGTGTCAGCCGCTCGAGGTCGACCGAGGCAAACCCGATCTGGTCGACGGCCACGGTGTCGGCCGGGGCAGCCTTCCCCTTCTTGATCGCGACCTTGCCGGCCGCGAACCCGTTGAGGTCAGACATGGCGACTGCTGAGCCGTCGGAGTCCAGCCGGCAGTCGACCGCACCTTCCCAGTGGTAGTTGGTTCCAGCGACCTGGGTCCACTCCACCGTGTACGACGTGACGCCGGCCGGCCAGCGCGGGTGCTCGCGGTAGGCGAAGGCCTGCGTGCCGCCCCAGAATCCCTCGTCGAGGTGATAGTTGAGCGTGATCATGCCCAGGTTGGTGCGGATGCGGATGTTGACGTCGTTCGACTGACCGTCCGGGATGTCGGCCGGGTAGGTCACCGTGAGCGCGTCACAGCTCGGGCCCGGGTAGGTCCAGTTGAAGTCGAAGTTGTCGGACGGCGGCGGCGTAGCGGCCGTGCCGGTGCTGATCGTGGCGAATCCGTCGTAGGTCACCGTGCGACCGCTCGGTGAGTTGCCGATGACGGTGGCGGTGTTGTCGACGCGGCCAAGGGCAACGTCACTGGCCTGCACCGTGTAGATCGGCACGTTCACCGCGGGGCAGGTGGTGCTCTCGCCGACTGCCAGCGATGGGACGCCACAGGAGGCCTGGTTGAGGCCGATCAGGGGGTCGGTCAATCGGACGTTGGTGAGCGGCACGTCGCCGTTGTTGGTGATCTTGAACGAGTAGCGCAGCTGCTCGCCGAGCGAACCGATGGTGTCCTTGTCGGCCGAGTCGCGCACCGACTTCACCAGCATCGCGGCAGCCGAGCTGGTCTCGGTGCCGATCGACGCAGTATCGGAGCCGCTCACTGCGGTGCCGTTGCCCGAAGCATTGGCGGTGGCCGTGTTGTCGATCGCGGTGCGCGAGGTGTCGGCGTCGGTGACCGTGTACGTGGTCGTCAGACAGTCGGCCGACTGGCCCACCGGCAGCTCGGCCACACAGGCGGCGCGGTCGAGGCCCAGCATTGCGTCGGTGATGGTGACCCCGGCCAGCGGCAGGTTGCCGTTGTTGGTGACGCGGAAGCTGTACGTGAGCTTCTCGCCCGTAGTGGCGACCGAGCCGGCGTCGTCAGAGTCGACGACCGTCTTGTCGAGGCCGATGGCCGGCGCTGCGGTGACGGTCGGCATGGTGGCGGTGTCCTGCGCGGTCACGGCAGCGCCCGTCGTGGGACGACCCGACACCGTGGCCGTGTTGTTGACCACGCCGCGAGACACGTCATCGGAGGTCACCTTGTACTGACGCTCACCCTGGCAGGTCGCAGTCTGGCCGGGAGCCAGGGTCGCGACACAGGTGACGTCGGTCAGGCCGAGCTTGTTGTCGGTCAAGGTGACCGGGCTCAGGACCTGGTTGCCGGTGTTGCTCGCCGTGAACGTGTAGGTGAGGTTCTCGCCCACTGATCCGACGGTGTCGGCGTCTGCGGAGTCGGCCACGGTCTTGGTGAACGCGATCGCCGGGGCGGCCGGAGTGAGGATGGTTGCGGTGGCCGTACCGGTCACCGTGCCCCCCGTGGCGGGACTTGCCGACACGGTGGCGGAGTTGACGACCTGGCCGGCGTCGATGTCGGACGCCTTGACCACGTAGGTCTTCTCGCCCAGGCACGACACGGTGGCCCGCTCGGCCACCGTGGCGGCGCAGACGACCTTGTCGAGGCCGAGCTTGGCGTCGGTGATGGTCACGTCGCTCAGCGGCACGTTGCCGGTGTTGGTCACCGAGAACGTGTAGGTGAGCGTCTCGCCGAGGGAGCCGGTGTTGTCGACGTCCGCGGAGTCGACGACCGTCTTGGTCAGGGCGACTCCGGTGACCGGCGCCTCGGCCGGCATCGTCGCGGTGTCCTGGGCGTTGACCGTGGCGCCGCCCGGAGCGGAACCGGCGATCGAGGCAGCGTTGTCGACCGAACCCTTGGTCAGGTCTGCTGCCTTCACCGTGTAGGTGCGGTTCGGGCTGCACGTGACGGTCTGGCCGACCGGAACGCTGCTGGCGCAGGCCACGGCTGACAGGTTGAGCAAGCTGTCGGTGAGCGTCACGTTGCTCAGCGGCACGTTGCCGGTGTTGGTGACCGAGAACGTGTAGGTGAGCGTCTCGCCCAGCGAGGCCACGTTGTTGCCCGAGGCATCGGTGACCGACTTGGTGAACGACACACCCGGGGCCGCCGGGGTGGCGATGGTGGCGCTGTCGTCGTCGCTGGCCTGGCCGCGCTGGCTACGTCCGGTGGCGCTCGCGGTGTTGTCGACCTTGCGGTTCGCGATGTCGGCCGCGGTGACGGTGTACTCCGTGTTGGGCAGGTTCTTGCAGGTCACGGACTTGCGCGGGGCGATCTCGGCGGCGCACACGGCTCCGGAGAGACCGAGCTTGGCATCGGTGATCTTGATGTTCGTCAAGGTCACGTTGCCCGAGTTGAACACCGAGAAGGAGTAGGTGAGCTTCTCGCCCAGCGAGCCGATCGAGTCGGCGTCGCCTGAGTCAGCCACTGTCTTGGTGAGCACCAGCGAGGGCGCGGACGTCTCGGTCGTGATCGACGTGCCGTCAGAGGCGCTGACGCTGGTGGCGCCGTAGTTGCCCTTGGCGGTGGCGGTGTTGACGATGACGCCGTTCTCGACGTCGCCGCTGGTGACCACGTAGCTGCGGTCGGCACCACAGACGGCAGAGGCTCCGCGAGCCAGGTTGGCGACGCAGGCGGCGTTGACGAGACCGAGGCGCTCGTCGGTGAAGGTGACGTCGCTCAGTGGCACGTTGCCGGTGTTGGTCACCGTGAAGCGGTAGCTCAAGGTCTCGTCGAGGTTCGCCACGGCGCCGGCGTCGCTGCTGTCGAATACCTGCTTGGTCAGTGAGATAGCCGGAGCAGCGGGCGTGCTGATGGTGGCAGTGTCGTCGTCGGTGACGATCTGCCCGCCTGCGGTCGCGCCCCGAGCTGTGGCGGTGTTGATGATCGAGCCAGCTGCGATGTTCTCGGCGGTGACGGTGGTGGAGCCCGTCGCGGTACAAGACGCGGTCTGGCCGGCCTCGATGGTGGCGGCACAGGCCGCGCGGTCGAGACCGAGCTTGGTGTCGGTGATCGTGATCGAGGACAGCGGCACGTTGCCGGTGTTCTTCACCGAGAACGAGTAGTTGATCGTCTCGCCGAACGATCCGATCGAGTCGGCGTCGCCCGAGTCGGCAACGGTCTTGGTGAGCACGAGTGCCGGGCTGGCGGCCTCGGTGGGGATAGCTGCGGTTCCGGTGGTGCTCGCCGAGCCGCCCGCCGAACCGGTGCCGCTGGCGGTGGCGGTGTTCGAGACGGTGCCGGCGCCGATGTCGGCCGACGTCACGGTGTACGTGCGACCGGTCAAGCACGTGATCGAGGCGCCGACAGCGAGGGACGTGGCGCACGAAGCGTTGCCCAGACCGACCATCGCGTCGGTGATCGTCACGTTGCTCAGCGGCACGTTGCCGGTGTTCTTGACGGTGAAGCCGTAGGTGAGGCTCTCGCCGAGGTTGGCGATGGTGCCGGCGTCGGCGCTGTCGGCCACGGTCTTGACCAAGGTCAGCGCCGGCTTGGCCGGAGCGGGCAGGGCCACGCTGTCGCTGCTCGTGACTGCCGCGCCGGTCGTGGGGCTGGCCGTGGCCGACGCGGTGTTGATGACCGAGCCGGCGTTGATGTCAGCGGCCGTGACCGTGTAGCTCTTGCTGGCTGCCGTGATCAGCGGGCAGGTGGTGCTGGCGCCCACCGCGAGCGACGCGACGCAGTCGGCGTTGGTGAGTCCGAGCTTGCTGTCGCTCACCTTGACGTTGCTGAGCGGCAGGGACCCCGTGTTGCTCACCGTGAAGGTGTAGGTGAGCACCTCGCCGAGCTGGGCGACCCGATCACCTGAGGCGTCACTGACCGTCTTGACCAGGGCCATGCCGGGCTTGGTGAGGTTGGTCGGCTGGTAGTAGGCGTTGTTGGTGGTGTCGGTGTCCTTGGTGCCAGCGTTGATGCTCACCTTGTTGCACACATCAGAGGTGGGGCACGTCGTGCTGTAGCCCCCGGAGTGGGCGCCGGAGCCGGTGAAGCTGTCGGTCGTGGCGTTGGCGGAGGTCGAGACCGTGACGGTGAAGGTCTTGGACGCCTTCTTGGCCAGTGTGCCCACGCTGCACGTCAGCGTGACTCCCGCGCGGGTGCAGCCGGGAGCGGAGACGAACGTGGTCGAGGCGTCGAGAGTGTCGGTGACGACCACGGTGGTGGCGTCGAGCACGCTGGAGTTGTTGGTGGCGGTGATCGTGTAGACGATGTTCTCGCCGGGGCGCACCGGGTCCGAGGCCTCGGTCTTGCTGACCGTCACGTCCGCTCCGACCGCTTCGAGCGGCTCAGGGGTGACCGAGTCCTTCTTCCAGGAGCCCTCGACCTCCGGGTCGTCGGTCTCATCTGCTCCGCCGGAATTGATGTCGGAGCCGAAGTGCCACTGGAAGTAGATCTTCTCGGTGGAGTTCGAGGAGTAGATGTCAGACGTGAGGGCGGTGACGCCCTTCTTGCCGAGCACGATCGGGGTGCCCTTGCAGTAGTCACCCACGACGAAGTTGGCTTGGAAGGTGTTGATGTCGTCCTTCTTGCCACTCGGCACGAACTTGCCGTCGTTCGGTGCCGGGGCCGGATAGCTCGCGTCGGGGATCGGGACCGTGATGGAGGTCTGGGTCGGGATGATCTTGCTGTCCTTGCACGCGATCTGGAGCGTCGCGGTCGTGCTCTTGACGACGGTGGACGCCCCGGCGACGTATTCGAACGCGTACCCCACGTAGACCGTCTTGCCGGGCGTGACGTTGATGTACTTGTCGCTCTCGATCGTCACCTGCTGGGCCGAGGCAACGCCGGCCCCAGCGACCACGACGGTCGCCATGCCGGCGGCGAGCACAGCACCTGCCACGAGGGTGGACAGCACTTGACGTGCGCCGGCGCGGGGCCGTGCGGAGCGGGAACGACGAGACATGACAATCTCCGGGTCAGACGGGAAAGATGGAGGGAACCGGACAAGCCTGACAGCGTCGTCACAGGCTCACCAGAGCCTTCGGTAGATCTGCGGTCGTGCTTGAGCAGATCTTGAGGAATGAGCCGACGTGGCCCGCCGAAGGTCGTTGCACAGGGGTGAGCCGGGGGTGTTCGCCCGGCCCCGAGAGGCCGGACGAATCGTTCGCTCACAGGCTCAACGACGAAGTGTCGGCCAGGTTCCGCAGTCACGAGTCGAAAGTTGTTCGGGTCAATGGCGCCGAACCCTGGTCGCGGGAGTGGTATCTGTTCTAGTTTTCGCCTAGGTCGGACTCCGGGATCTCGGGGCCGCCAGCGTCCGTGCGCTCCCCATGGACGGATGTCTGCTGAAAGATGGTGACGTAATGCGTCGGATTGTCCTGCTCGTGCTAGCCCTGATGGTCGCCCTCAGTGGTGTCGTCTCGATGCCCACCGCGTCGCAGGCCCACGTGGAGCGGCCGTCGTACTGGCCCGACCCCAAGCCCGACTGCGCCGTCGCGCCCTGCGCCGGTGGCAAGTTCCCCTCGATCCGCACCTTGGCCTCGGCCCTCGACAAGGCCAAGCCCGGACAAACCCGCGTCGTGTGCCAGAAGGACTCCCTCCAGCGCGTGGAGCGGGCCATCGCCAAGGCGCGGCGCAGCGGTTACGACATCCGGCCTACCGACCACCGGTCGTTCAGCCGCAAGCAGGCCCGCGAGCTGCTGCGGATCAACCGTCAGCTCTTCAAGCTCTGCGACTACCACCAGATCCAGCCTGCCGTGACCGACTCGAGCAACAACGACCGCGTGGTTGTGATGCCCGGCCTCTACCGCGAGCCCACGGCGCGCAGCCAGCCCACCTTCGACAAGGCGTGCAACAAGTACCGCACCGTCGACGACGGTGGCGATCCCGGAGCCCTCTCGCACGACTACCAGACCCACTGCCCCAACGACGCCAACCTGGTGGCCGTCATCGGTCGCGGACCCGACACCGCCAAGCCGATCGTGCCGGCGCTCGTCGATCGACACGGCATCCCGAACCTGGGTGAGTGCATCCGCTGCAACGTGCAGCTCGAGGGCTCGGGCGTCAGCGCTGACGACGTCATCCTGGAGGCCGGTCGCGCCTCGGCCGGGAACGGCGGACCGTCGGCTGCTGGACACAAGAAGGACGTCGGCATCTTCATCGACCGAGCCGACGGGTTCGTGCTGCGCAACATCAGCATCAGGCACGCCCGCGAGCACAACATCTACGTGCTCGAGACCGACGGCTACCGGTTCGACCGGTTCAAGTCCTACTACGGCGGTGGCTACGGCGTTCTGTCGTTCACCAGCGACCACGGCATCGTCGAGAACTGCGAGGCCACCGGCTCGGGCGACTCCGGCCTCTACCCCGGCTCGGGCCCTGACTCGACCACCAACCGGTACAAGAAGTTCTACCCGGAGTACCGCTACAGCCAGATCTACCGACTCTGCGACAGCCACCACAACACCGGTGGCTTCAGCGGCACCAACAGCCACGGCACGTTGGTCACCAAGAACAACTTCTTCGACAACGCGCTCGGCTACACCACCGACGTGTTCACCGCACCGGGACACCCCGGCTTCCCGCAGCACGGCAACGTCATCGAGAAGAACAACTTCTACTCGAACAACTTCAACGTGTTCGCCAAGGATTCGGATGTCGACCCGTTCATCCCGGCGCCCGTGGGCACCGGCCTGTGGCTGGCCGGCGGCAACCAGAACATCGTGCGCAAGAACCACTTCTACGACAACTGGCGTCGCGGCACCATGCTGTTCGCCGTGCCCGATGCGACGGTCTGCGGACCGCCACCGGTCGGCTCGTCGACTCCAGTTCCGGGTTGCAACCCGGCAGCCATCTCGACGTCGTACGGCAACAAGTTCCACGACAACGTGATGGGAGAGACCCCTCAGGGTGTCGTCAAGCCCAACGGTGTCGACTTCTGGTGGGACAGCTTTCCCGGCAACACCGGCAACTGCTGGTACGACAACAAGGGCATCAACGGCGCCAGCGTGAAGACCTCGCCGATACTGCTCCCCGACTGTGCTGGCGGCAGCAACCCGGCGCTGAGCATCGGTCTGGGCGACGTGCTCAACGAGGGCGAGCTGGTCGGCTGCCTGGTCGGGTTCGAGATCGGGGACGACAACGCGAGCAGTCCCGCCACCTGCACGTGGGCGAACACGCCGCCGAAGCCGAGCAGCGGGCCCGCACTGATCGGCCTGCGTGAAGCCTCCGTGGCTCCTGCGCAGGGCGCCTTGTTCGCCTCGATCTGCGAGAACGGCCTCGCGCCACGACTGTGTGGTGCCTACTCAGCCGACCTGCCCACGCGTGCTGGCTTCGGGTGGAGAGCGTGGGCCGACGACGGCATGCTCGCCGCCACACCGCTCCCGCGGGCAGTGGCTAAGCAGCCGCTGAGCAGCTTCACCTGCGGCTGGTGGCGTTCGGCCACCCGCGACCACCGCATCGGCCTGGTGCAGCGGATCCGGTCATTCGCCACCGGAGCAATCGACGGTTCGACGCCGTACGGCTTCGGCGCGGGTCTCTCCGACACGCGGGCCATGCGACTGTTCAGCAGCCGCTGCAACACCTTCCACGCGGGCTCGCTGGCCCTTTACAAGCTGTACGGCGCCGCGGCTCCGTTCGCAGCCAAGGTGGGGTAGCAGCGCGAGCGCGGCCACAGGCGGGAGGCTAACCTCCCGCCTGTGGCTGACTCTGTCTCGCGAGAAGTGATCCTGCCGGCGCTGCGCCTCGACGTGCCCGGCAAGCCGACCGATCGTGAGATCTCGGCGCTCACCCCGGCCGGTGCCGACGAGTGGACAGTCGCTCCGCGTGCGTGGGTGACCCAGCAGGTGGCGCGCCTCGCCGTCGCCGCCGTGCTCGCGGCTCGCCTCGAGCAGGCGGCCTCGACGACGCACGAGCGGCACACGCTGCCCGACGACGTCGAGCAGACCACCCTGGGGCAGCTCGTGGCGTGGTTCCGGCCGCACGCTGATCTCGCTGCTCAGGCGTTCCGGATCGGTGTGCTCGAGGCGGTCAACGCTCGGGTGCCGGCCGCGCTCGACCCCGTGCGTGAGGGGCTTCGTCGGGTCGGCGTCACGGGGCGTGATCCGCTCAAGATGGTGGCGCTCGGACTCGACAAGGTGCCCGAGCGTGCACGCTCCGACTTCTGGACCTCCGTACGGACGGCGCCGGCGCTGACCGCCCTGGTCGACGGGTTGGCTGGAGGCGCGCACGCGCCCGGTCACGACCTGAGCACCCTCGACCGCAGCCACCTGACCCGCGCCGACGTCGTGGTGCTGGGTGGGGGACGGGCCACGGCCGTGGCCTTCGAGAGCCACCGGGCAACCGGGGGTGGTCGCTCGTGGCTCGACGTGCCGGTTCGCGTGAGCCGCGGTGAACGCGCTCGCGGCGGCGACGATCAGCGAGGTGGCCGCAGCCCAGCTGACGGTGAGGTCGAGATCAGCCTCCGCTCGGCCAGCTGGGTCGAGGTGTTCGAGACCGCCCTGGAC
>JBAUWM010000525.1:0-5030 GCA_049583775.1 Nocardioides sp. | reverse complement strand
GGTGAGTCGAGTGGCGTGGTCGTGTGGGTTGCGGGGGTCTCGACGACGCCGTCGCTCGTGCCTCGCTCCGCCTGCTCGACCACCGGCACGACGACGCCGTTGCTCGTGCCTCGCTCCGGCTGCTCGACCACCGGCAGGTTTCGAGGCTCGCTCCGGCTTGTGATGTCCCGAGACATCACATTCTGCAGGTGTGGTTGCGGCTAGTTCTCGGCTTGCGGCGTCTCGATACACCGCCTCGTTCCTCGGCGGCACTCGACGACCGAGTGGGCTCGTTCCTCGGCGGCACTCGACGACCCGGGGGCTCAGCCCGGTAGTGCGCGCACGGTCGTGATCCTGTGCACGGCAAACGATCGGACGTCGTCGGCTCGGTGGTCGTGGGCGGTGAGGGCGCCGCCTTCGATCGCGACGGGGTCGACAACGCGGTCGGAGGAGACGCCGTGGTTGTCGACGTACCCGATCACCACGGTGGCCCTCGCATCGATGGCCTCGCGCAGCGCGGCCAGAGAACCGCTCGGCGTCAATGCGACAGCCGCGCGCATCGGCTGCGCCGACATGGCCCTCTCGCCGGCTCGGATCGCGGTGACGACCGACGACACGCGTGCCGCGTCTCGGGCGCCAGCGGAAGCGGCGCGCCGGTCTCGTGGTGTGCGAGCCCGCAACGCGTCGGGACGGGTCACCTGGACGCTGCCGTCGGCCGCCTCGACGACGGGCGCTGCGCCGAGGTCGCGCAGGCGGGGGAGCAGGACGTCGAGCGGGGTCGTGCTGATGAGCACCGTGGGCGCCAGTCGACGCAGTCCGAGCGTTGCGGCCTTGGGGTGATGCAACAGCTCGGTGAGGGCGGCCTCGTCATCCGCACGCAAGAACGCCTCGGCCTGACCCACGCGCACCGAGCCGAACGTGCGCACGGTGTCGTCGACGAGGTAGGTGAGTGGCTGCGGCACGGGCGTGCGTGACACGGACCCGATGAAGTCGTGCAGCTCGACCGACGTCCAACCGACGTCGAGGGCGCGACGCACCGAGTCACGCGTGAAGCGGTAGACGGTGGCGCCGCCGCGAGACTCGACGTCAGCCACGAGTTGAAGTGAACGGGCCAGGCCCGCTTCCAGCGGACCCGGCGCCACCGCTGTGAGATCGGCCTGGATCAACACGTGATCGACCGGCACGGGCAACAACGGACCCAGCGCCGTCGCAGGGTCTCGGCCATCCAACAGAGTTCGTCCGAACGACGACAAGGCGTCGAGACCGGTGAGCCCGAGCAGCGCGGCCTCGGTAACGGTCCACGCCACCATGTCGGTGCGCGATCGTGGACGACGGGGTCGGTGCCACGCCACGTGCTCGACCAGCGACGGCAGTCCCGTGCCGGCCGCCAGGCTCAGGCCTGGTGGCAGTCCGGCCAGCGCCGAGAGCGTCTCGCGGCGCGTCTCGACCAGGCTCGCCGACACGAGCTCGGGAGCGAGCGCGTTCCAGGTCTTGCCCGCTGGGTCGCGGGTGCCGACGCGTGCCGGCATCCGAGGGCTCTCCAGCCAGGCGCGAGCCAGGGTCACCCAGCGCGCTGCCGGTGGTTGGTCGGTCCAGGTGTCGAAGGCATCGGTCGGCACCCAGACCGGTTCTCCCTCGGCGTCCGCCCGTTGGGCCAGCAGCCCGGCGGCCGCCGAAAGCTCCACCAGGAACGCTGCGGTGAGCTCATCGACGTGCAGGTGCACGGCCGCTGCCTTGAGGTCGCGCACGGCGAGGCCGCCGCTGCGCAGGACGCCGGGCTGGTGGGTGCCCCAGTGGTCGAGCAGCAGCTCGACCCGACGGACCGTCTCGAACGCCGCCCCGGCTGCGGCGCGGTCGACAACGTCGCTGTCGCGCTCGGACACGGCGAGCGCAGGCACCTCGTCGACCACAGTCAGGGTCGTGCGGCCGCCCCGGAGCGCTATCCCCACCTCGCCGGGACTCTGCACGGTGGCCCCAGTTCCGCGCGGCACGAGAAGGCCCCGGGCCAGCAACTCTTCGGCAGGCGTGGCCGCCTCCGCCACAGAGACGGTCTGCCGGGCGCTGCCACGCGTCGCCTCGCCACCCTGGTCGACGACGTGCTGCAGCAGCGCGCGGGCGGCGTCGGAGAGGTCGGCCACCTGCGACTCGACCTGGCCGGCAGGCGCAGGCTCGGTCGAACGCGGTCGCAATCCGCTGGTCCCGGGACCGGTGCCCAGCGCCTCGGCCACCCCGCTGAGAGCGCGCAGTCCGCCGGTCGACTGCCAGGCCAAGGCAAGCTCGAGCAACCGTTCACGGGCGACGTCGACCGAGCCGGGGGAGGCGTTCACGAGACGGCGGAGTTCGGCAGGTGTGGTTTGACCTGCGACGACGAGGGCATCAAGCACCGAGAGCTCGAGTCTCGTCAGCGAGTCGAGGGCACGAGAGAGCGAGGCGCGGACCGCGGCTCGCGACGCGAGTTGTCCGAAATCGTGAGGGGCGGGTGTGGTGAGGTCTGGACGGGCCGAGAGCAGGCTGACGAGTCGCTCGTCAGACCAGCTGCGCAGCTGGTCGGCGAGCGAGCGGAAGCCTTGCTCCGCGGGAGTCCGTGTGGCCATCCTTCTCACGCTATCGCCCTCACCCATGGCGGGTGCGAGTCGATGACCGGCGTGGAGCTGCACCACGGGTCGGCGTCCGACACCGGCCTGGTGCGCGAGGTCAATGAAGACGCCTTCTTGGTGGCACCGCCGGTGTTCGTCGTCGCTGACGGCATGGGGGGCCACGACCGCGGCGACATCGCGAGCCGGATGGTGGTCGAGGAGTTCTCCCGCCTGGCCGAGACGGGGTACGACCCCGAGCGGGGGCCGGAGGTGATCGCGGAGACCCTGAAGCGCTGCCGGGCAAGGATCGCCGAGTACGACGCCGAGCAGCGCGCCGCCGGCGCCGTCGACTTCTCGGCGGGCACGACGGCTGTGGTGGCATTGCTGATCGAGCAGGCAGCTGAGCCCAAGTGGCTGCTGGCCAACCTCGGCGACTCGCGGATCTACCGGTTCAACCACGACGTGCTCGAGCAGGTCAGCGTCGACCACAGCGTGGTTCAAGAGTTGATCGACGCCGGAACCATCACCGTCGACGACGTGGCCAGCCACCCCGAGCGGCACGTGATCACCCGCGCGTTGGGAGGCCGAGGGAGCGCCGAGGCCGACTACTTTGTGTTGCCGCTCTCGGGGGCCGAGCGGTTGCTGCTCTGCAGTGACGGGGTCAGCGGGATGATCGACGACGCCGCCATCGCCGTCATCATGGCCCGCGCTGATGACCCCCGCGACGCCGCCGAGCAGGTGGTGGCGGCCGCGGTCGAGGCGGGTGGCCACGACAACGCGACAGCGGTCGTGATCGATGTGGTGGGATTGGTCGACGATCGACCGTACGACTCCGATGCCCAGCGAGAGAGTCTCGAGCAGAAGTTGGGAGCGCTGCCGTGAGCGAGCACGCCTGGTCCTACCGCCACGGTTCGTGGTTGGGGATCTTCGGCACCGGTGCCTCGCTGGTGCTGCCCCCTTCCGAGAAGCACAGGGTCGCTGCTCTCTGGGCCCTCGTCGATGACGGCGCCGGCGTCGAGCCAGTTCTCGATGCCCTGGTGAGCGGCGGCCTGTCGTCACTGTCTGACTTCGTGCTGGTCGGCCACGACGCGGCAACCACGACGGTCGTGGCGCGCGGCACGGGTGTGAAGGTGCACGCCGTCGACGCCGACTCCACCGTCGATCTCGACCCCTCGACGGCGCGCACCTGGATCGAGCACACGTTCACGGCGCTGGCTGCCCTCACGATCCACGTCGACGACGATCCTGACATCGACGGACCCGGCCCCCCAGACCTGGCGATCGCCTCCGGCCTGGTGCGTGTCTCGCGCGTCGACCACCCGGCGCAGGTCGCGCCAGACGACGACACCAACCGGGTGGTCGCCCCAGCCGCCGACCTTCACCTGCTCGACGACGACACCGCTGCAGGGATCGATGACAGCGAGTTCACCCGGGCCCAGCCCGGTATCCCCGGTCAGGAACCGGCACCGGGCATCACCACCACCGTCGCGCGCCTCATGGTCAGCAACGGGGAGACGGTCGACGTCGACCGCGTGGTGTTGGTGGGCCGCGCACCCGAGGCGCGCAGGTTCACCTCCAGCGACCAGCCGACCCTGGTGAGCGTGCCCAGCCCGCTGCACGAGATCTCGGCCACCCACGTTGAGATCCGGCCAGGGTCGGGCGCTGACCACGGCAGTGCGGTGGTCACCGACATGGGATCCACCAACGGCACGGTCGTCATCCAGCCAGGCCTGAGCCCCGAAGGACTCAAGCCCGGCATCCCGGTGCAGCTCATCCCGGGCGCCACGATCAACTTGGGCGACGGCGTGACCATCACGGTGACTCAGCCCTGAGCGCCATGGACCAGCCCGACCACACTCCGGCCGAGCTCGACCGACGCTTCTACGCCTTCGCGATCGACCGCGCGATCGCCTGGGGCTTGATGACAGCCGTCGGCTACGTGGCCTACGTCCGTTACCTCGACGACGACCAGGTCGGGGTCGGTATCGGCGTCATCGCCGGCGGCGTGGTGGCGATCTCGCTGGTGTTCGCCGTGGTGCTGGGCCTCACCGGCGTCTCGCCCGGCAAGGCCTTGGTGGGGTTGCGTGTGGTGCGAGCGAGCGACGGCCGGCCCATCGGTGTCCCGCACGCCGTACTTCGCACAGCTGTCCTGGGCATGTTCACCGTCCCGACGACCGGCATCGGGCTGGCCACGCTGGCTTTCACGGCCGTGATGGATCCTGGAGGCTGGCGCCGCGGTGGCCACGACCGGATGACGGACGCCGTGGTCGTCGACGCGCGCCCCGTCCCTCAGGCCGAACCAGACGGCGACGCGCCGCCGCAGATCGTCAACCTGACTGCGATGCGCTTGATGCCGGCGCCAGCGAACCCGCCATTGCCGGCTCCTGCTCCGATCGCAGACCCGCCGCCGGTCACCGCCCCCGACTCGCCGCCTCCGGCTCGGCGCCGGGAACAGCGGTTGCCACCCCCTCCACC
>JBAUWM010000524.1:0-10783 GCA_049583775.1 Nocardioides sp. | reverse complement strand
GCGCTGCACGGTCGTGTCGACAACCTGCTCCGGCAGGCCACGAGCGAGCGCGAGGCGCGAGCCCGGGCGGCCGAGCGGCGGGAGCGACTGGTCCGCGAAGGCCGGGCTGCCGAGGCCGTCATGGTGGGTGCCGAGTACGTGTTGGCTCGCCTCGAGGTGTCGATCCGTGAGGCGACCCAGGCCCGGCTTCAAGTTGAGCAGTCACGCACCAGTCGCGAGCGGGAGCTCCTCGACGTCCGCGCCAGCCTGCGCGACCTCACCAAGGAGCACGATGAGCTGGTCAACTCCGTGCACCGCGACGAGATGGCGCGCACCCAGCAGCGGATGCGCATCGAGCAGCTCGAGGAACGCGCCCTTGACGAGCTCGGCCTCGACGTCGAGGGCCTGGTCAGCGAGTTCGGGCCTCACCAGCTGGTACCCGTGTCGACCACGCTCGACGTGGCCGAGGGCGAACCTGCGCCTGAGCCGATGGCCTACGACCGCGAGGAACAGCAGAAGCGCCTGCGCGCAGCCGAGCGGCAGCTGAACATGCTGGGCAAGGTCAACCCTCTCGCGCTGGAGGAGTTCTCGGCCCTCGAGGAGCGCCACAAGTTCCTCACCGAGCAGCTCGAGGACCTCAAGCAGACCCGCAAGGACCTCCTCGACATCGTGCGCGAGGTCGACAACCGCGTGGAGCAGGTCTTCACCGAGGCCTACGCCGATGTCGAGCGGGCCTTCGACCAGACCTTTGAGCGGCTCTTCCCTGGTGGCGAGGGGCGACTGGTGCTGACCGACCCCGACAACATGCTGACCACGGGCATCGAGGTGGAGGCTCGACCGCCCGGCAAGAAGGTCAAGCGACTGTCGCTGCTTTCCGGTGGCGAGCGCTCGCTGGTGGCCGTCGCGTTCCTCGTGGCCCTGTTCAAGGCCCGGCCCTCGCCTTTCTACATCCTCGACGAGGTCGAGGCGGCGCTCGACGACACCAACCTGGGGCGTCTCCTCCAGATCTACGAAGAGCTGCGCGAGAACTCCCAACTGCTGGTGATCACTCACCAGAAACGCACCATGGAGGTCGGTGACGCTCTCTACGGCGTCACCATGCGAGGCGATGGCGTGAGCGCCGTCATCAGCCAGCGGCTGCGCGAGGCAGAGGACGCCTGATGGCGGGGCCGATCCCGACGCGCGACGACTACGTCTCGTGGCGCACCGCGACGACGCGTTGGTCGGACGACGACGTGTACGGGCACCTCAACAACGCGCGCTACTTCGACCTGATCGATACGGCCGTCAACGCTCACTTGGCCGAGGCGACCGGCGTCGACATTCGCACGTTGCCTGCGATCGGCGTGGTCGCCGAGGTGTCGTGCCGATATTTCCGTGAAATGGGCTACCCGCGTCCGATCGAGATGGGGCTCGTGGTCGACAAGGTCGGCAGCTCATCGGTGATCTATCGGATAGGTCTTTTCCAAGGCGACCGAGACGACGCCTGCGCTGAAGGCCGGTTCGTGCACGTCTACGTCGACAACACGGACCCCGCTCGTCCGGTCACCCCACTGCCGGATGCGATCCGCGTCGCGGTCTCTCAGCTCTTGCGTTCCTGATCGACCAGCCGTCCTGGTCAGACCACCCGCGAGGATGGCGCGATCTGGACGCCGCGGTGGGATCCTGGCTGCGCGCCACGCCTACTCGGAGGAGAACCAGTGACCGTCATCGTCGTCGTCATGCTCAGCGTCTTGGTGCTGTGCGGCGTGATCTCGCTCTACGTGGCCTACCCCCACCGGGGTGAGCAGATTCCTGGTGCGTCCTGGCTCGGCGATGCCATGGAGCGGGCGGCCAGCGCAGTGCCGTTGATGTCCGACGAGGACGTTGCGCGAGGCGCACGGGAGTCAACCACCGCCCGGTGAGGGCCTCGCTCCACCTGATTGGATGAGCGTCATGGAGTGGCTCTACGTCGTCATCGGCATCGCTGTCCTGCTCGTCCTGTTGGCCGTGGGGCTGGTCACGACGCGGGGCTCGGGGCGGCGCGCGACCCTCGAACCGCGAGAGGTCGCCACTCCCGAGAGCGCGCCAGACGATCTCGACGAACCAACCGCTACCCAGGCGGCCGCTGCTGCCGGGGCGCCCGCGCCCACGATCGAGCTGGAGCGGCCCGAAGGCACGGCCTCGCGCCTGGTCCGGCTGCGTCAGCGCTTGGCTGGATCGCAAGGCGGGCTCGGCCGGGGGTTGCTCGCCCTGCTCTCGCGCGACCGCCTCGACGAAGACACCTGGGAGGCCATCGAAGACCTCCTGCTCACCGCCGACGTGGGCGTGGCCCCGACCCAACAGGTGGTGGAGAACCTACGCACTCGCATGCGGGTCGACGGCGCTGCAACGAGCGATCCCCGCACCGTGCTGCGCGAGGAACTGTTGGCCCTGGTCGGCCCCGAGATGGACCGCAGCTTGCAGGTCAGTGGTGCCGAGGGTCAGCCGGGCGTCGTGCTCGTGGTCGGTGTGAACGGTGCTGGCAAGACGACCACTGTCGGCAAGATCGCGCGCATCCTGGTGGCCGACGGGCGCACCGTGACGCTTGGTGCTGCCGACACGTTTCGCGCCGCCGCCGTGGAGCAGTTGGCCACGTGGGGTGAGCGGGTCGGCGTCGAGGTCGTGCGCGGACCTGAGGGTTCTGACCCCGCCAGCGTGGCTTTTGAGGCCGTGAAGAGCGGAGCTGAGAGGGGCATCGACACGGTCATCGTCGACACGGCCGGACGCCTGCAGAACAAGGCCGGCTTGATGGACGAGCTGGGCAAGGTGAAGCGGGTCATCGAGAAGCAGGCCCCGGTCACCGAAGTGCTCCTTGTTCTGGACGCGACCACCGGACAGAACGGCATGATCCAGGCCCGGGTCTTCAGCGAGGTCGTTGACGTCACCGGCATCGTGCTCACCAAGCTCGACGGCTCGGCCAAGGGCGGCATCGTGGTCGCCGTTCAGCGCGAGCTCGGGGTGCCGGTCAAGCTCGTGGGGTTGGGCGAGGGTCCCGACGACCTGGCGCCGTTCGACGCGGGCGCTTTCGTCGACGCGTTGCTGGGCTGAGTCTGTTCAGGGCTGAGGCCTTAACGCGCTCGTAACAAACGGGCCTTCTTCGTTACCTGACTAGAACATTCTCAGGACGGCGCCGAAATCTGCTGGGGCGAGGCTTCCGAGGAATCAGGCGTGTGGGATCCGCGACAGTGACGTCGTCCTCACCCGCCTCCCGAGATCCAAACTCCATGGAGGTTCTGTGGACGGCTATTACGCCTTCATGCTCGTCGCTACAGCCCTGGTCCTGATGATGACGGTGCCGGCTCTGGCTCTCTTCTACGGCGGCATGTCGCGATCGAAGTCCGTGCTCAACATGATGATGATGTCGTTCATCTCGGCGGCGATCGTCGGCATCTTGTACGTCGCCGTCGGATGGTCGATGGGCTTTGGTGGCGAGGGATCGTTCGGCACGTTCTTCGCCGACCCGACCGACCTGTTCTGGCTCGACGGTGTGACGACCGACAGCTACATCTACGTCATGTTCCAGATGACGTTCGCGATCATCACCGCTGCGCTCATCAGCGGCGCGGTCGCCGACCGGATGAAGTTCTCCGCCTGGGTCGTCTTCGTCCCGCTGTGGGCGCTGCTCTGCTACTTCCCGATGGCCCACATGGTGTTCAGCTGCACCGATGACTCGCTCATCTGTGGCCGCATCGGAGCCCAGGACTACGCGGGTGGTACCGCGGTGCACATCAACGCCGGTGTCGCCGCCCTCGTGCTCGTGCTTCTCCTCGGCAAGCGCGTCGGCTGGCCCAAGGACAAGATGCGCCCGCACAACCTGACCCTCACCATGCTCGGTGCGGGCATGCTGTGGCTCGGCTGGTACGGCTTCAACGTCGGCTCGATCGTCTTCGGTGGCGAGAGCCCCGAGGCCGACATGGCGCAGTTCTTCTCGGAGACCGGACGTACCTTCGCCAACACGACCTTGGCCACGATGGCAGCCATCCTCGGCTGGCTGATCGTCGAGCGCGTGCTCCACGGCAAGGCCACCTCGCTCGGCGCCGCGTCCGGCATCGTCGCGGGTCTGGTCGCCGTCACACCCGCCGCTGGTGCGGTCGACATCGAGGGCGCCGTGGCGATCGGCGCGATCGCTGGTGCCGTCTGTGCCTGGGCCGTCAGCCTCAAGTTCAAGCTCGGCTACGACGACTCGCTCGACGTGGTCGGCGTCCACTTGGTCGGCGGCATCGTCGGCACGGTGCTGATCGGCTTCTTCTCCACCGCTGACGGTGCCGGTGGCATCGACGGAATCTTCTACGGCGGCGGGGCAGACTCGTTGGTCGACCAGATCCTCGGTGTCCTCGTGGCGGTCGCCTACTCCGGCGTGGTGACCCTCGTGATCGGCTTGGTCATCAAGTACACGCTCGGCCTCCGCATCTCGGAGGAGGACGAGGTGGACGGCATCGACCTGTCGGAGCACGGCGAAACCGCCTACGACCTCCACACCGGGGGCGGCGGATCCAGCATCTTCGCGACCAGCTCGGAAGGAGCACACAAGTGAAGCTCGTGACCGCGGTGATCAAGCCGCACAAGTGGGAAGACGTGCGTGAGGCTCTCGAGACCTTCGGCGTGACGGGGATGACCGTCAGCGAGGTCAGCGGCTACGGCCGCCAGAAGGGCCACACCGAGGTCTACCGAGGCGCCGAGTACGACATCGCCCTGGTGCCGAAGATCCGGATCGAGATCGTCGTCGACGACAACGACTGCGACGACATCGTCGGGATCATCGTCAAGACGGCCCAGACGGGCCGCATCGGCGACGGCAAGGTGTGGGTCAGCGGGATCGACACCGTCATCCGCGTCCGCACCGGCGACAAGAACGAGGCTGCTCTCTGAGCTGCTCTATGAGCTGATCTCGAAGGATCGTGAGAACGGTCCGGCTGTCGTAGGACGGCCGGACCGTTAACACGTCTGAAACAATTGATCGCGAGGGTGGTCGGCCGTGACCACCTTCAATTCTCTGATGGCCGACTCCGCTCCGCTGGCCGATCTGAACTCGGGCGACACCGCCTGGCTGCTGACCGCCTCTGCGCTGGTCTTGCTGATGGCGCCGGGACTGGCGCTCTTCTACGGCGGCATGGTGCGGTCGAAGTCCGTGCTGAACATGATGATGATGACGGTCGGCGCTCTGGCCGTGATCCTCGTCGTCTGGACCCTGGTCGGCTACTCGATCGCGTTCGGCGACGACGTCGGGCTCGGGCTGCTGGGTGATCCCTTTCAGTACGCCGGACTGGGTCAGCTGATGGAGGCTGTCGACAACGACGGCTCCGCCTACCCGGTGCTGCTGTTCGCCCTCTTCCAGGGACTCTTCTGCGTGATCACGGGAGCGCTGGTCTCCGGCGCCATCGCCGACCGGGCGCGCTTCGGTGCGTGGTTGGTGTTCATCGGGCTCTGGACCGTGCTCGTCTACGCGCCGATCGCCCACTGGATCTTTGACTTCTCAGCAGGCGACCACGTCGGCGGGTGGATGGCCAACAAGCTCGGCACCATCGACTTCGCGGGGGGCACGGCCGTCGAGATCAACTCGGGCGCGTCAGGTCTGGCCCTGGCGCTCGTGCTCGGCCGACGGATCGGCTTCGGCCGCGACCCCATGAGACCGCACAACCTCACCTTGGTGATGGTCGGCGCCGGGTTGCTCTACTTCGGCTGGTTCGGCTTCAACGCCGGCTCGGCTTTGGCGGCCGACCAGCGAGCGGCGGTCGTGTTCGTCGCCACCCTGCTCGCCGGGGCCACCGGAATCCTCGGCTGGCTGGCGGTTGAGCGAGTTCGTGACGGTCACGCCACCTCGCTGGGTGCCGCCTCTGGGCTCGTCGCCGGGCTGGTCGCGATCACGCCTTCGTGCGGCTCGGTCTCGCCCCTCGGCGCGATGCTGATGGGCGCGGTCGCGGGGGCGGTCTGCGCCCTGGCCGTCGGCCTGAAGTACCGCTTTGGCTACGACGACTCCCTCGACGTGGTCGGAGTGCACCTGGTGGGTGGCTTGGTCGGCACCTTCGGCATCGGGCTGATCGCCACCGCCGCAGCGCCGACCGGGGTCGACGGGTTGTTCTACGGGGGCGGTCTCGACCAGCTGGGCAAACAGCTGGTGGGTGGCGGCGCGGTGCTGGTGTACGCCTTCGTCGTCTCGGGCATGATCGGGTTGGTGGTCGACAAGACGATGGGATTCCGCATCGACGAAGACCACGAGATCAGCGGCATCGACCTGGTCGTTCACGCCGAGGCGGCGTACGACCTCCACGCGGCACCGGGCGCCCGTTCGGCCGGGTCGCACCTCAGCGGCGGTACGCAAGCAAGGAGAGATGACGAATGAAGCTCGTGACCGCGGTCGTGAAGCCGCACAAGTGGGAAGAAGTTCGACAGGCGCTCGAGGCCGTCGGTGTGACGGGCATGACCGTCAGCGAGGTCAGCGGCTACGGCCGCCAAAAGGGCCACACCGAGGTCTACCGCGGCGCGGAGTACGACATCGCGCTGGTGCCCAAGGTGCGGATCGAGATCGCGATCGACGATGAAGACGTCGAGACCGTGGTGGAGGCGATCGAGCGCAGCGCCCGCTCGGGTCGCATCGGTGACGGCAAGATCTGGGTGTCGCCGCTCGAGACCGTCGTGCGAGTCCGCACCGGCGAGCGCGACGCCGGCGCCGTCTGAGCCGCGAGAGTCGATTCAGGGTGACAGCAGCGGAGCGTGCCGTCCGCACGCAGGAGGCCGACGCGCTGTGCACCCGTGCTTTCGAGAAGAGCGGCGCTCCTGACGTCGGCGTCGCACTGGTCGCGGTGGGTGGTTACGGGCGCGCTGAGCTGGCGCCCTTCTCCGACCTCGATGTCGTGCTCGTGCACGATGCCGGCGTCGACCCCGGGGAGGCCGCCGAGCAGATCTGGTACCCGCTGTGGGACTCCGGCACCAAGCTCGACCACTCCGTTCGGTCGCTGCCCGAAATGGTGGCCGCCGCCGATGCCGATCACCGGGTGGCCTCGGGGTTGCTCGACGTCCGGCACGTCGCCGGAGACCCCAACCTGACCCTGCGACTGCGCACCACGATGCTTGCCAACTGGCGGCGCGGCGCACGTGAGCGGCTGCCCGAGATCCGCGAAGCGAGCCGGTCGCGCCACCACCGAGTGGGCGAGATGGCCCACCTCTCCGTGCCCGACCTCAAGGAGGCCGAAGGCGGGCTGCGCGACGCGACTGCGCTGCGCGGCATCGTGGCCACCTGGCTCGTCGACGTGCCGCACACCGACCTCGAGATCTGCCGCCAGTCGCTCCTGGACGTCCGCGACGTCGTCCACGCCCTCGCCGGGCGCGCCACCGATCGGGTGTCACCCGAGATGTGGCCAGATCTCGCTGCCGCCCTAGCGCTGCCCGACGACCGTGCGGCTCAGGCTTACGTCCGTGAGATCGGACGACGCATCACGCACCTGACTCGATTGGCCTGGCGCCGCGTCGACGGCGTGCTCACCCGCCCCACCTCGCCCCGCACAGCCCGGCGCCCGGTGCTCGAGACGGTGGCACCCGGGGTGGCGATCTCGGCGGGGGAGGTGGTGCTCGACCGACGCGCCGACCCTGCCCAGGATCCTCTCCTGCTGCTGCGAGCCGCGGCTGTCGCGGCCGAGCGGCGGGTCGGACTGGCGCCGGCCACCGCTGCCCGCCTCGTGCGCGAATGCGCCCCGTTGCCCGACCCGTGGCCCGAGGAGGCGCGCCACCTGCTCGTGCGACTGCTCGCGTCTGGCAGCGGTCTGCTCGAGGTGTGGGAGACGCTCGAGGAGACTGGGGCCCTGACGGGCTTCCTGCCGGAGTGGGAACGCGTGCGACTGCTGCCACACGCGTCGGTCATTCATCGTTTCACCGTCGACCGGCACATGGTTGAGACCTGTGTCGAGGCCGCCAGCCTGATCCGCTCGGTGGGGCGGCCCGACGTGCTCATGGTGGCCGCTCTCCTGCACGACATCGGCAAGGGCGGGCTGACCGAGCACAGCATTGCGGGCGAGCCCATTGCTCGCGACATTGCTCGCCGGATGGGTTTCGACGACGACGACGTCGCGCTGGTTGCGCTGCTCGTGCGCTGGCACCTGCTGCTGGCCGAGACAGCTACTACCCGCGACCCTGACGACCCCTCGACCGTCGACCTCGTCACCTCGCGCATCACCACTGCCGAAGCACTGTCGCTGCTGAGCGCCCTGACTGAGTCGGACGCCAAGGCCACCTCGCCCAAGGCCTGGACGTCGTGGCGGGCGGGACTGATCATCGACCTCGCGCGCCGTGCACACGCTTCGCTCGACTCGGGGGTGGCACTGCCGCCCATCACGACCGACGAAATACCGGTACCTGACGACCTGCGCCCCGACTCGGTCTCGATCAGCGTCGAGGCCTTGAGCGACGGATCGCGGGTGACCACCGTCGCGCACGATCGGGTCGGCCTCCTGGCCGACTTCGCGGCCATGTTCGCGGTGCAGCGGGTGCAGATCCGCGCCGCGCGCGTGTGGGCCCAGGGCGCCTTCGGAGTCTCGGTCTGGGAGGTCGCCAGCGACACGGTCGACGCGGCCATCCTGCGTTCGAAGTACGAGGCGATCGTGGACGGGCGCGTCGACACCGAGGCACGGTTCAAGGCGACCGCCGACGACCTGGCCCCGTCGGTGGTCGTGAGGCCTGAGGCCAGTGAGCAGGCCACCGTGCTGGAGGTGCGTGCCGCCGACCGACCCGGCGTCGTCCACCTCGTGTGCGCGGCCCTGGCGCGCCTCGACATCGCCGTCCGCTCGGCCCACGTCGACACCCTCGGTCCCCAAGCCGTCGACGTCTTCTACTTGCAAGAGCCGTCGGCCGGAGCGCTCTCAGAGACGCGGGCCGCCGAAGCCGCTCATGGCGTGCGAGCGGCACTCACCGGTACAGCGTGATCGACTCGCCGTTAGGCTGGGAATTCGTCCGCTCGCTGAACCGATAGTCGAGGCCCCTGTGTTCGCCACCCTGTCTGACCGTCTTGCCGACACCTTCAAGACGCTGCGCGGCAAGGGCCGCCTGTCTGAGGCCGACATCGAGGCAACCGCCCGCGAGATCCGGATCGCACTGCTCGAGGCAGACGTGGCGCTGTCGGTCGTCAAGGACTTCGTGGCCGCGGTCAAGGAGCGAGCCCGCGAAGACGAAGTGAGCCAGGCCCTCAACCCGGCCCAGCAGATCATCAAGATCGTCCACGAAGAGCTCGTGACGATCCTCGGTAGCGAGACCCGTCGACTGCGTTACGCCAAGTCGGGTCCGACGGTCATCATGCTGGCTGGTCTGCAGGGTGCCGGCAAGACCACCCTGGCCGCCAAGCTCGCCCTGTGGCTCAAGGAGCAGGGCAAGACGCCCCTGCTGGTCGCCTGCGACCTGCAGCGCCCGAACGCAGTCAATCAACTTCAGGTGAACGGCGAGCGCGTCGGCGTGCCCGTGTTCGCTCCCGAACCTGGCAACGGCGTCGGCGACCCGGTGAGCGTTGCCCGGTCTGCGCTCGAGGAAGCCAAGCGCAAGCTGTTCGACGTCGTCATCGTCGACACCGCCGGCCGCCTCGGAGTCGACGCCGAGCTGATGCAGCAGGCCTCCGACATCCGTGATGCCGTCGACCCCGACGAGGTGCTCTTCGTCGTCGACGCGATGATCGGTCAGGACGCCGTGGTCACGGCGCAGGCGTTCCTCGACGGCGTGGGCTACGACGGCGTCGTGCTCACCAAGCTCGACGGTGACGCGCGCGGTGGTGCAGCCCTCTCGATTCGGCAGGTGACCGGGCGCCCGGTGATGTTCGCCTCGGCCGGCGAGAAGATGACCGACTTCGACGTCTTCCACCCCGACCGGATGGCCTCACGCATCCTCGACATGGGCGACCTGCTCACGCTCATCGAGCAGGCTGAGAAGACCTTCGACGCCGAGCAGGCGATGCGGGCGGCTGACAAGCTCTCGGGCAAGGGCGGCGAGTTCACCCTCGACGACTTCCTGGAGCAGATGCAGCAGGTGCGCAAGCTGGGCTCGATGTCCAAGATCCTCGGAATGCTGCCGGGCATGGGGCAGATGCGCGAGCAGCTCGAGAACTTCGACGAGCGCGAGATCGACCGGATCCAAGCCGTCATCCAGTCGATGACGCCGGCCGAGCGCGCCAACCCCAAGCTGATCGACGGCTCCCGCCGACTGCGCATCGCCAAGGGCTCGGGCCGCCAGGTCTCCGACGTCAACCAGCTCGTCGACCGGTTCTTCGAGGCCCGCAAGATGATGCTCCAGATGGCCAAGGGGGGCGGGATGCCCGGCATGCCCCCGATGCCGGGGATGCCCAGCCCCGGCAAGCGCGGGAAGCAGCAGCCCAAGAAGGGCAAGGGCAAGCGGACCTCCGGCAATCCCGCCAAGGCCGCCGCCCAGAAGAAGGCCGAGCAGGACAAGACCGCGGCCGGTGCCGACCACCCCTTCGGCGACCCGGCTGCGGAGCCGGTCGACTACGAGGCCGCCGCAGCGGCGCTCGACCTGCCGAAGGACTTCTCCCAGTACCTCAAGTGAGGTTCGGACGGGGTCGCTGCGACGAGTACCCGAGCAGCTCTGGCGGCCTGGGGGAGGCCCCGTGTCGTGAGGCTGTGAGGGGTAGCTGCCAAGCCGACTTGTCTAGTCCCTGTGCAGAAGCTCCTACCCAACTTGGGCGACATCAAGGCGCCCGTCCGTCCGTGCGCAGCTCCGGTGTCACCTACTACGACGAGCAACGTCTTCCACTACAAGGGGGAACTTCCCATGCACGCACGTATCAAGTCTGGCC
>JBAUWM010000523.1:0-8765 GCA_049583775.1 Nocardioides sp. | reverse complement strand
AGGCGAGACGGCTCGCAACCTGCTCGTGGCTTTGCCCGCCATCGCGGCGGTGGCCGCCTCACAGCGCTAGCGACTCACGCCGAGATGGTTAGCACCAGGCTCCCCGATCGACGCATCACCACAACCTTACGACCGTCCGACCATAGGTCTGGCGGCGCGCCAATGCCTCGAGTGCGGCTGGGAGTGCTTCGAACTCCACGACCTTTCCCACGACAGGGCGAATTTGTTGCTGCAGGACGAGGTCGTTGATCTCAGTCATGAATCGGCGACCAACCGAAGTCGGGACAAAGTTGAAGCCGATGGCGCGTTTCAACGTGGGGCGCTGCTCATCGGGAACATAGGCCAGCATGGCGCCGCTCATGTGGAAGTTGCCGGCCGAGATCGTGCGCGGCACGAGAAACCGTTCGTCGGCATGACTCTTGTCCGAGGCGAAGCCCATCATCAGGTAGCGGCCGCCGTAGGCGATGCACTTCATCGAATCGGCCATCACTGCTTCGCCCACGTTGTCGAAGACCACGTCGACGCCCATGCCCTCAGTCTCGTCGAGCACGATGTCGGCGAAGCTCGACTCGCGATAGTTGATCGCCACATCCGCCCCCAGCTCCCGGCACAAGTCGAGCTTCGCCTCCGATCCCGCCGTCGCGAACACCCTGGCGCCGGCATGCTTTGCGGCCTGGATCGCTGCTGAACCAGAGCCACCGGCTGCCGCGTGGATCAGGACACTTTCACCAGGCTGCAGGCGAGCCCTGTCGAACAATCCCAACCAGGCGAGGTGGAAAGGAAAGAACAACGCGGCGGCATCCGGCAATGGGATGGTCTCCGGCATCGCGAATGCGGAATGGGTGGGGCACACGGCGTACTCGGCGTAGCCACCGAACGCTTGGGCCGCCACGGCGACGACTCGTTCTCCGAGCCGATCTGCCGCTCCCTCTCCGCATGCTTCGACGACGCCCATGACTTCCATGCCCGGGATGGTGGGAAGGGGTGGTCGGAACATCATGTTCTTTCCAGTGACGCGTTCCATGTCGTTCAGGTTGAGCGGTACGGCCTGGACCCGGACCAGCAGCTCGCCGGGGCCAGGCGTCGGCACAGGGACCTCATCGAGTTGCAACACGTCGGCTGGTTGACCGTAGTGGTGGACCCGCCAGGCGCGCATGGTCGTGGGCACAGGCATCTCTTGCTCCTAAGCCTCGATCTAGCTCTCGTCGGCGGCGAGGTCGTAGCGGTTGATGTAGTTCTGGAACTGTTCGCGAACTTCGCTTGGGACGAGCCCGTACTCCTCGGGCGTGTAGGTGTGGAGGCCGTGCTTCCCCTTGGGATTGTCGGCGATGAACGACTTCATGTTCTTCTCGGCCGCCTCGGTCATCGGCAATCCCAGCGCAGCGTAGATATCGCTGATCACTGCGAACTGGTCGGCTACGAATTCGGGGAAGTACATGTCGTAGAAAACCGCATCCGGATACGCGTTGGAGTCGCGCACGTCGAGAGTGTGTTGCACGACGCGTTGAAGGCGACCCGTCCAGTCGCGTGCCACCTCGAGGCGGTCCACGACGTCGCTGCTCATCTTGCGCACGTGCGCCGTCAGGCTGGCGAACGACGTCACCGACTTCACGGGATCCCGGTGCGTGAAGACGATCCGGGCGTCGGGGTAGGTGGCCAACAAATGTTCCAGCCCCCACATGTGGGCACCGGTTTTCAGTACCCAGCGATCACGCTGGGGCGCCCGTGCCTGAAGATGCTGGAGCTGACGGTGATGAAAGTCGTAGACCTGCGACCAATCAGCGTCGCGGTCAACCCAGTCCATGTAGGTCGGCACACGAAACTGGTTGTGAAAGAGCGGCGTGCACATGGTCTCGCCCATCAACACGACGCATTCCTGAGTCAGCAGCGGCCCCATGGGATGCATGGCTCGGAAGATGCGGTCGCTCTCGGACTCAGTCTCAGGTGACGGGAAAAGTGATCCGGCGAGCGCGATGCGCGGGTCGGTGTCGAAGGTCGCAGCCTCGGGGGGTGGGGAGGGAAACATCGTCTCCCACGTCAGCGGGGCGCGGCTGTCGGGATCCTGCGACAAGATGTCGTGGAGAATCGTCGTACCGGTTCTGGGAAAGCCGATGATGAAGACCGGCTTGACGATTTTCTGACCAGCGATCTCGGGATAGGTCGCCCGGTCGTTGACATAGTTGAGCCGGTTCACGGTGTGCATCAGCACCCGCTCGCTGGCAATGAGACGGCCGAGATCGCTGAGGTGCGCCTCGTCCTCAAGCGATTCAACAAGCAACTTCATCGGGGCCACGACGTCGCCTTCGCCCAGGTCGGTCAAACCGCCGGCTCGGCTCGTCGCCTCGTCCAACAACGCATCTGCGTTCAAGCGCTCGCTCATCTGTGCTCCTCGACGGTGGATGTAGAGGCACCATTGCGCCAATGGTGAGCCTCTGTCAAGATTGAGAGTATGTCGCAGGATGTACCCGTTCGGCCCGGTTTGCGCGAGCGCAAGCGCATCGCGACCCATCGCCGCATCGCCGATGTAGCCGCGCGCTTGGCTGGGATCCATAGCGTTGCGGGCACCACGGTCGAGGCGATTGCGGACGCTGCGGACGTGTCTCGCGCCACCTTCTTTCGCTACTACGACAGCAAAGAGACTGCGATTGCAGAAGGCTTCAGTCAGCCCTGGGTGGAGTACCTCCTCGCGGCGATACGGAGCCAGCCCCCTGAGCTGAACCCGGTCGACACCCTGATCGCGACTTTTGCGGAGATGAGCCAAGCCTTCGACGGAGAAGCGCGCGACCTCGCGCTGCAACAAGCCCGGATCTCCCAGACCTCGTCTGCCCTGCAGGCTTGGTTGTTAGCCAGCTACGTAAAGGACGAGTTGCTCATAGCTGACGCGATAGCACCGCGCTTTCCCGCCTTGTTGCCTGATGATCCGCGCCCGCGCCTAGTAGGAGCGTTGGCCATGACCGCTGTGCGGATCGGGCTCGAAGAATGGGCAGCCGCCGACGGTGAACCCGATCTTTCGCTCCTGTTCCAACGCGCGCTCGCCTTCGTCGAAATCGACGTGAGCGGCGACGACCCAGTTCTCCCCAACGCGCAACGAAACCTGAGGACGCCATGACTCACTCTGCTCGTGTCTCTAGTTCGGCTCGAATCGCCGTCGCGGTCGTCGTCGTTTTGTTGTTGACCGCCTGTGGCAGCAGCCTCGAGCCGGAGGAGGTCGCGCTGGCGCGCGGCTCCAGCACCGTCGTCGCGCCGAGCACGGTGGGTGGCGCGGATCCGAGCGACGCGCTCCTGGGCGCCAATCCGGAGGCTGGTCCCGCCTCGAGCATCGAGACCGATTCCATCCCGGCGACGCCTGCTGGATCTGCGCTGGCCGGATCAGACGCGGCGATCCCGGGCGATGGATCGAAGCCCGTCGTGGCCGATAGCACCGAAGATGGGGGTGATGTGGAAAGTCCGACTGATTCAGAAGGCTCCGAAGTCGAGGGCCCCACCGGACGGGGGGTTGCCGAGGGGAGTTGCGAAGGATTCCAGAACGGGGTCGGAATCTCTGACGACACCATCCTTATCGGCAACGCTTCCGATATCAGCGGCCCGATACCCGGACTTTTCCAGCAGACCCAAGATGCACTGGATGCTTACGTGGCCTACTTCAATGCCACCAACGACATCTGCGGACGAAAGCTCGAGGTCAAGGCGTACGACAGTCGCACGGACGCGTCCGCCGATCAGCAGGTCTACACCCAGGCCTGCACCGAAGTGTTCGCCATGGTGAGCTCGGCTTCTGCCTTCGACTCCGGGGGTGCGAAGGCGGCCCAGGACTGTGGGCTTCCAGATCTGCGGACGAACTCGCTGACTCGCGCTCGCAATGAATGTACGACGTGTTTTGGAGTGAACTCCACTGATGCCGGCCAGTTCGAGAACATCGTGCCAGACACGATCATCAAGGATTACGGCGGCGGTCAGCGCGCAGCAATGCTGTACATCAATGCTGGGGCTGCAGCGGAAAACGGGATCACGCAGGCGAAGGCAGGCACCAAACGAGGTATGAAGTACGTCTACCAGTCTGGTATCGACATCGCGGAGTTCAACTACGCGCCCTTCGTGCGGCGGCTCATAGATAACGACGTCGAATCCCTGCAGTTCGTTGCCAATGACTCGACGTTCGTCCGGATGGCGATGGCGATGCAGCAACAGAACTACAAGCCCGAGGTGTGGATGCTCGACCCCAGCGCATACACGCCTGCCTTCGTCGAAACGGGGGGTGATGCAGTGGAGGGTGTTGTTGTATTCATGAACTTCACACCGTTCGAGGAGGCGGCGAGCAACCCCGAGCTTTCCCTGTACCTGGCTTGGCTCAGCCAAGTGAATCCCAACGCGAAGCCGGGATTCTTCGGGGTCTTTGCCTGGTCGGCTGCCCGCCTGTTCGTGGAGACCTCCCTCAGGCTTGGAGGACGACTCAGCAGGCAAAGCCTGGTCGACGCCATTCGCAAAGTTGACGATTGGAGCGGCAACGACATCCACGCACCCCAGCACGTCGGACCCAAACAGGTCAGCGACTGCTGGCGCTTCATCAAGCTGGTGAGGGGCGAGTGGATCCCAGTCGGTGGGCGCGCGTACCGCTGCGCCGGCGTCACCACCGTCGGCTGAAGACCGCTCGCTCGGCCTGTTTCAGGTGGCGTCGGTGTCGTAGGGCGGAACTTCACCCTCGTCGAGCGGCCGCAGCCCCCGTCGCTTGGGGCGCTGCGCCTCCTCCTCGCCGGCGTCCTCCATGGCCTCCACGATGTGGCGGCGCACGATCGTGCGGGGGTCGAGGTCGCGCAGCTCGAGGTCGGCGAACTCGGGCCCGAGCTCGGTGCGCAGGTCGTCACGCGCTGAGTTGGCGAAGTCGCGGGCCTTGCGCAGCATCGCGCCGGCCTGCTTGGCCAGCTCGGGCAGCTTGTCGGGGCCGAACACGAGCACAGCCACCAGCGCGATGACCGCGAACTCTGGCAGACCGACGCCGAACACGTGACTAGAACTTGCTGGTGGGCGTGAGGCCCAACTGGAGGCCGGCCAGGCCGCGACCCCGACCTGACAGAGCGTCGGCGATCGCGCTCAGCTCGAGCGCTGCTGGCGCCGTGGGGTCGGACTCGACGATCGGCTTGCCGACGTCGCCGCCTTCACGCAGCGAGATGTCGAGCGGGATGCGCCCCAGCACGGGGACGTCGTAGCCGAAGCGCGCGCCGAGCGTGGCCGCTACTCGGTCACCGCCACCGGAGCCAAAGATCTCGAGCCGGTGCTCGACGCCGTCAGCGGTGCAGTGCGGGCAGGGCAGGAAGCTCATGTTCTCGACGACGCCCACGACCCGCTGGTGCATCATCGAGGCCATCGTGCCAGCCCGTTCGGCGACCTCCGCGGCCGCTTCCTGCGGGGTGGTGACCACCAGAACCTCGGCACCGGGCAAGTGTTGGCCGAGCGAGATGGCGACGTCGCCGGTGCCGGGTGGCAGGTCGAGCAGGAGCACGTCGAGGTCGCCCCAGAACACGTCGGAGAGCATCTGTACCAGGGCCCGGTCGAGCATCGGGCCGCGCCAGGCCACGACCTGGTCGCGCCGCGGCTTGAGCATGCCGATCGAGATGACCGAGACGCCGCTCGAGGTGGGCACGGGCATGATCAGGTCGTCGACCTGAGTGGGTCGCGCATCGGCAACGCCGAGCATGGCTGGCACCGAGTGGCCGTAGATGTCGGCGTCGACCAAGCCGACCTTGAGGCCCTGCTTGGCCATCGCGATCGCGAGGTTGACGGTGACCGACGACTTGCCGACGCCGCCCTTGCCGCTGGCGATCGCGAAGATCTTGGTGAGCGAACCGGGTTGAGCAAAGGGGATCTCACGCTGGGCCTGCCCGCCTCGCAACTGCTCCTGCAGTCCCGAGCGCTGGTCGGCGCTCATCACGCCGAGGGTCAGGTTGACGTCGGTGACGCCGTCGACCGCGGTGAGCGCGGCCGTCACGTCGCGAGTGATGGTGTCCTTGAGCGGGCACCCGGCCACAGTGAGCAGCACCGTCAGCGTCACCAGTCCGGCGTCGTCGATCTCGACGGTGTCGACCATGTTGAGCTCGGTGATCGGCCGCTTGATCTCTGGGTCGTTCACGGTCGCGAGGGCGGCGTTGAGCTGGTCGAGAGTCGGCGCAGTCATGATGGAGACAGTCTAGGTTCAGGGTGGGGGCGGCCGGTCATCGCCGTCCTTGTGAGATTGCTCCTGAGACCCGTCCCGCAGCGAGGCGCGCTCGTCGAGCTCGTGCAGCAGGGCCCGCAGTTCGGAGCGGACGTAGTCGCGGGTGGCCACCTCGCCCACGGCCATCCGAAGCGAGGCGACCTCGCGGGCCAGGAACTCCATGTCAGCGTGGGCCCGGGCGTTGGCCTGTCGATCTTGCTCGGCGATGACCTTGTCGCGCTGCTCCTGCCGGTTCTGGGCGAGCAGGATGAGCGGGGCAGCGTAGGAGGCCTGCAGGCTCAGAATGAGCGTCAGAAAGATGTAGGGGTAGTCGTCCCAACGCGTCTGGCCGGGGGCTAAGGCGTTCCAGCTGATCCAGATCAGCACGACCAGGGTCATGTAGAGCAGGAACGTGGCGGTGCCCATGAATCGCGCGAACTGCTCGGCGAAGGTGCCGAAGGAGTCGGGATCGTAGGTGGGGCGCTTGATCACCTGCCGCCGCGTGGAACGGGGGGTGTCGAGTCGTTCGCGCGGCTCGCGCCGGCTGCGTGGCTCACGGGGCTCAGCCATGGCGCGACCTGCCGGGATCGCCGAGGGCACGGTCGCGCCACCCGGTGGGCAGCATGTGGTCGAGCAGGTCGTCGACGCTCACAGCCCCGAGCAGGTGCCCGTTCTCGTCGACGACGGGCGCGCACACCAGGTTGTAGGTCGCCAGGTGGGCGGCCACTTGGTCGATGGTCGCCTCGGGGCGTAGGTAGTCGAGGCTCTCGTCGAGTGCGCCGGCCACCAGCGTCGACGGCGGCTCCCGTAGCAACCGCTGGATGTGCGCCACCCCGATCAATTTGCCCGTGGGGGTTTCGAGCGGCTGGCGGCACACGTAGACGAGCGCGGCCAAGGCAGGCGTCAGGTCGGGGTTGCGCACGTGGGCCAAGGCATCCGCGACCGTCGCGTCGGGTCCGACGATCACCGGCTCGGGCGTCATCATCCCGCCGGCGGTGTTCTCGACGTACGACATCAGTCGGCGAACGTCCTCGGCCTCCTCGGGCTCCATCAGGTCGAGCAGGATCTCGGCGGTCTCGGGCGGTAGGTCGGCGATCAGGTCGGCCGCGTCGTCGGCTGACATCTCTTCGAGGATGTCGGCGGCGCGTTCGGAGTCGAGGTGCTCGAGGATCTCGACCTGGTCTTCCTCGGGCATCTCCTCGAGAACGTCGGCCAGTCGCTCGTCATCGAGGGCGGCGATCACGGACTTGCGTCGTTCGGGCGGCAGGTCGTGGAGCATGGTGGCGGCGTCGGCGGGTCGCATCTCGTTGAGGGCGTGCAGCAGGTGAGTAGCGCCTTGGCCGTCGCCGTCCGAGCGGGCCAATCCCTGCACCTCACGCCACTCGACCACGTGAGTCTGCCCGCGTCGGCGCAGTGCCTTGGCCGATTCCTGGACGGCGACGCGGCTCAGCACCCAGTCGCGGGTGCGCCCCTGCTCCATGGCGACGTCATAGACCGCGCCCGTGATCGGTTTGTCGCCGTGCGCGATCGTCACCTGTCGGTCGAGCATCTGCCCGATCACGAGGGTCTCGGTGGAACGCTGCTCGAAGCGACGCATGTTCAACAGTCCGGTGGTGTACACCTGCCCGCTGTCGATGTTGGTGACCCGCGTCATCGGAACGAAGATCCGCCGACGTCCGAAGACCTCGGCCACCAGACCCAGCACGCGCGGGGGGCTGGCCTCCGAGCGCATCGTCACCACGATGTCGCGTACCTTGCCCACCTGGTCGCCTTGGGGGTCGAAGACCGGCAGCCCGACCAAGCGGGCCACGTAGACGCGCGACGACGTGGAGCTCACGCACACAACGCTAGTGGCTGCTGGGCGTGGGTCGGTGAAATCGGGCCTACACTCGCCGAATGAGGATCGGGAGCGTCATGGCTGGGCTGGCACTCGTCGCCGCCTGCGCCGCATGTGGCAACGAGTCGAGCGATTCCGTGGGCGTCGATCCCGACTCGGCGGCCAGCAGCGCCCCCACCGAACTGGCCCCTACAGAACTGGCCCCCACCGAACTGACCCCCACCGGCGAGCCAGAGTCCGCGCTGCCCGACTGTGCGGCAATCTGGCAGGAAGGCAGCACCCTGCCAGTCAGCTACCAGGGGTGCGCCGAGGACGGCGT
The DNA here is from genome assembly GCA_049583775.1 of Nocardioides sp. GTDB lineage: Bacteria > Actinomycetota > Actinomycetes > Propionibacteriales > Nocardioidaceae > Nocardioides. The sequence continues at coordinate 422 of JBAUWM010000523.1, read as the reverse complement.
CGACGTGCCGGCCGACAAGCGCGACTGCTCGTTCGGGCGCCCGCTGGTGATCTTCGACGACGGCTTTTACGCCCTGGCCGGCGCGCGGGTGAACGTGACGCAAGGTCCAGTGGCCGACGATCGGGACTACCGCAGTGCGCTTGCCTCCTGCACCGCGTGAGTCACATCAGTCACACCAGTATCACCTGACCCCTGGCGTATCACGCGTCTCAGCATTACCATCGTTGCTCGTGACTTCCCCGTTGCGACACGCCGCGTCCTCGCTTGCCCTCAGTGCCTGCACGCTCGGCCTCGCCCTGGCCGTGGCGCTCGGTCTGGCGCTCACCGGCCAGGTGGGCTCCTCGGCCTCCGCGGCCACCTCAGGAGCCGTGCTCGCAGCCGGCCCGGGCAAGGGGAACGACCCGACGCCGCCACCGAACAAT
>JBAUWM010000522.1:0-2509 GCA_049583775.1 Nocardioides sp. | reverse complement strand
GGAGCAGCCCCACCTGCCAGGGCTCCCAGCCGTGGTCGACCAGCACGGTCGGCACGGCCACCAGCAGGGCGAACCACGCTGCAGGCACGGCGGCGGCCGCCAACGCACTGCGCATGACCGGTCCGTTGCGTGCCACCGACAGCGGTAAGAAGCCGTGCGGACGGCGTCGCACACGCACCGCGGTGGCTGGGGTGCCGAGCACGAGGAGGACCACACCCACCACAGCCACGACCGCTCCGGTGGCGGGAGACTGCACGATCAGCACGGCGCCCGCCGCGGTGACGGCCACCAGCAGGGCGCCGATGATGTCGAGCCGCGCGCCCGAGCCTTCGCCGGTCAGAGCGCGCCACAGCACTGGGATCACGAGTGCGCCGAGCAGCGGCAGGGCCATCACTGCGCGCCAGCCGAAGGCGTGCTCCACCAGGCCACCGATCAGCGGGCCGAGGCAGCTGATGGCGGCGGCGACCCCGGCCAGTCGGCCCAGCGCCAGCCCGCGCACGCTTCCCGCGTAGCGGGCATTGACGACCGTCACTCCGAGCGTCGGGATGGCGGCAGCGCCTGCCCCCTGCACCAGCCGTGCAGCCAGCAGCACGCCAAAGCTGGGCGCCAGCGCGGCCACGACGGCGCCGGTGGCCATCAGGGTGACACCGACCAAGAGCGGAATCCGCACGCCCACCAGGTCGGAGACCCGTCCGTAGACCGCCGTCGCGACGGCGAGCATCAGGGCGTAGAGGCTGATGGTCCACGTGGCGTTGCCCGCCGTGACGCCAAAGTCGTCGGCAATCAGCGGCAGCGCGATCGCGGCTGACGACGAGCCCATGCCTGCGAGACCAAACAGCACCCCGAGCAGCACGGAGACGCGGCGCGAGTCGTCGGTGGTCACGAGGTGGTGCAACGTCGTAAGCGGCTCACTTGTTCCGCGGCTGCACGAGCCAACGCGCCAGCAGGGTGCCGTCGTGCTCGAGCAGGGCGGCCAAGGTGAGGGGCACGTCGAGTGCCGGGCCGGTCGCCATCCGCGAGGCTTCACCACCGACCAGTCGCGGCACGACCGTCGCATCGAGCTCGTCGACTACTCCTTGGTCGAGCGCATCGGTCAACAGCGACGGCCCGCCTTCGCACAGCACGCGCTGATGACCCCGCGTCAGAAGGTGCTCGCGGAGCACCCGTAGATCGACGCTGTCTTCACCACACACGATCACGTGCTCAACGGGGAGTGTCTCGCTGGCCGCACGGGCGCCTGCAACCGTCGTCGCCATCACCACCAAACCGTGCGGCGCGTCAACCAGTTGGTCGGGCACGACACCACGGCGGCTCACCAGCACAAGCGGAACGTCAGCGACGCCGTACTGCTCGGCCCGGGCGGTGCCCGCGCCGACCACGATCACGTCGGCCCAGGCACGGAGCACCTCGAACACCTCGTGGTCGGCGGTGTCGTTGATCGAGCCGCTGCGGCCGTCGGCACCAGCCACGGAGCCATCAACCGTCGTCACCATGTTGGCGCGCCACCAAGGGGTGCGCGGCTCGCGATACTGCTCGGCCAGGTCGGCGTCCGGCAGCCCGAGCAGCACCTTCATGCGGTCGCTCAGCCGTGCAGCAGCGCGCGGGTGCGGGCGACGACGTCGTCGACGGCCGCCGCGGCAGCAGCGCTCATCAGCCCCATGTCGATGAAGCCGTGCACGAGGCCGTCGTAGCGCACCACCTCGACGCTCACCCCAGCCTTCTCCAGCATGGCCGCGTAGGCCTCGCCCTCGTCGCGCAGCGGATCGAACTCAGCCGTCACCACGATGGCCGGAGGCAGCCCCTCGAGCTCGCCGAGGAACGGCGAGTGGCGGACGTCGTCAAGGTCGACGTCGGCGCCCACGTAGTGCTGCATGAACCACTCCATCGTGGGCATGTCGAGGAAGTAGCCCTCCGCGTTCTCGGTGCGCGAGGCGTAGTCGCCGGCCATGTGCGTGCCCGGGTAGATCAGCAGCTGCGCCCTCACGCGGTCACGCAGCATCTGAGACACGACCGCCGACAGGTTGCCGCCGGCACTGTCGCCGCCGACGGCGAGCACGTCGTTGCCGCCGAGCTCGGCCAAGTGGTCTGCAGCCCAGGTGACCGCCGCGATGGCGTCGTCGACGGCCGCCGGGAAGGCGGCCTCAGGCGCGAGCCGGTAGTCGATGGCGAGCACGACGAGGTCGGCGCCCGAGCACAGACGTCGGCAGGTCTGCTCGTGTGTGTCGAGGTCGCCGATCACGAACCCGCCACCGTGCAGGTAGACCAGCGTCGGGAACGGGCCGTCGCCCGCCGGCCGGTAGAGCCGCGCAGGAAGGCCCGCCACGTCGACGTCCTCAGCGCTGCCGACCGGCACCTGCGTCTCGGGCGTGACGACGTCGACAGTCATCGCGCGAAACGCCTTGCGCGCCAGCTCGGGCGTGCCCTCGTACATCGGCGGGTAGGGCGCGGCTTCGATCAGCTCCAGCAGGGCGGCAGTGCCCGGGTCGAGTGGCATGGCGCGACTCTAGCC
>JBAUWM010000521.1:0-2592 GCA_049583775.1 Nocardioides sp. | reverse complement strand
GCGAGGACACGACCCGTTGTTGGCGGTGACCCGTGCGGCCCGACGCGCTGCACCGCTCGTCGGCCGTGACGTGCGGGTGGTGCCGCTGCTGCGGTCACGGGGCGGCTTGGCCGACCAGGGAGACCTCGACGCAGCCTCACGGCGCTCGAACGTCGTCTGGTCGATGGCGATCCGTTCCCGAGTACTCGCCCGACTGGCGCACCGGATGCCGTCGGCCCACGTGCTCGTCTGCGACGACGTCCTCACCACCGGAAGCACGGCGATTGAGGCTCAGCGCGCCCTCGCGGCAGTCGGAGTCGGAGTGCTGGCCGTGGCCACCGTTGCTGCCACGCCGCTGCGCAGTCGTTCGCACCAGGTTCTCGGCGAAAGTTCAGGAGCAACGCTTCCACCCGTTGAGCCAACGGTCTAACGTCTTGTTATGGAGTCCGCCCGGGTCCGTGGTTGCGCCGAACCGGGTATCACCCTGGCTGCTGGCCCGGGTGCTCGTGCCGGTCGGCTAGCCGATGCCAGTCGCAGGCGAAGCGGTCCACGTAACCCGCTGCCCATTCGGGCACGGGGATCACGGTGCGGCTTAGAAGTAAGTCCTGCCCCGTCCTGGCCGTCACATGCGGCCAGCCCCATGGTGGGCGTCGGGAGAAGGCCAGTAGTGGCGCCAGAGATGGCAGACGAGCTGCGAACGTCTCAGCAGGCGATTGTGGGGTCGAAGACCAGGTCGGCCGGGCGGATTCCTGTCCAACCTCGCTGAGTTCAGCGAGGAGACCAACTGCTAGCGGGAGGTTCATCATGGAGGTCGTCGTTACCGGGCGTCACTGCGAAATCTCGGACTCGTTCCGAGGTCACTGCGAGGAGAAGCTGGGCAAGCTCGAGAAACACGACCACCGCATCATGCGGGTGCACGTCGAAGTCGATTGTGAACCGAATCCCCGCCAGCACGACAAGTCGATCCACGTCGAGCTCACCGCCTTCTCCAAGGGGCCGGTGATCCGCGCCGAGGCCGCCGCCGACCACCAGATGGGCGCCCTCGATCTCGCCATCGACAAGATGGCTGCGCAGATGCGCCGCGCCGCCGACCGGCGTCGGGTGCACCACGGACGCCGTGCCCCAGTGTCGGTCGGACAGGCCTTGGCCGAGGTGCCCACCCTTGACGAGGCGGAGCCGGAGGGCACGACTCACGAGCGCTCGGTCGGGCCGATCGACGTGACCGGTGACGGGCCTTTGGTGGTCCGCGAGAAGACGCATCCGGCCACCCCGATGACCCTCGATCAGGCCCTTTACGAGATGGAGCTCGTCGGTCACGACTTCTACCTCTTCGTCGATAAGGAGAGCGAACGGCCGTCGGTGGTCTACCGACGCCGCGGCTACGACTACGGAGTCATCTCCCTGGACCTCGACGACTGACGCAGTCGGTCCCACCCGTACTCACCCAGTGCGCCCCCGGCCTGTCCGCCGGGGGCGCACGTGTGCGCGTGACATGATTGCGGCGTGGTTGATGGAGCAGGGCAGGAAGAGCCCATCCGGGTGCTCGTGGTCGATGACCAAGAGTTGTTCCGACGAGGGCTGACGATGCTGCTGGCAGTCGAGCCCGGCCTCGAGGTGGTGGGCGAGGCAGGGGACGGCGTCGAAGGCGCAGCACTCGCCGAGAGCGCGGCGCCCGACGTCGTGCTGCTCGACGTGCGGATGCCCAAGAAGTCGGGCATCGAGGCCTGCCTTTCGATCAAGGAGGCGGTGCCGTCAGCCAAAATCATCATGCTCACGGTTTCCGACGAAGAGGCTGACCTCTACGAAGCAGTGAAGAGCGGTGCCTCCGGTTACCTGTTGAAGGACTCCTCCATCGAGGAGGTCGCCCAAGCCATCCGGGTCGTCGCCGAGGGCCAGTCGCTGATCAGCCCCTCGATGGCGATCAAGCTGATCGACGAGTTCAAGCAGATGTCCAAGCCCGAGCGCACCACCGGCCCGGCACTGCGGCTGACCGACCGCGAGCTCGAGGTGCTGCGCCAGGTGGCCCAGGGCCACAGCAACAAGGAGATCGCGGCGCTGCTGTTCATCAGCGAGAACACGGTCAAGAACCACGTGCGCAACATGCTCGAGAAGCTGCAGCTGCACTCCCGCATGGAAGCCGTCATGTACGCAGTGCGCGAGAACTTGTTGGAGTTGCCGTAGGCCAACCCAGGTGGTTGAGGTGCGAGCGCAGCGAGCCTCGAAACCCCGGCCAGTTGGTTGAGGTGCGAGCGCAGCGAGCCTCGAAACCCCTCTGGCTCACCGGGTTTCGAGGCTCAGGCCTGGCGGCCTTCACGCCTCAACCAGCCTGCAGCCCGTGCGACCACGTTGTTCGGCTCACTGGGTCTCGACGACGCTCGCTGGCGCTCGCTGCTCGACCAGCGGTAGCGAGCGCAGCGAGCCTCGAAATCTCGGCCAGTTGGTTGAGGTGGGAGCGCAGCGAGCCTCGAAACCCCTCTGGCTCACCGGGTTTCGAGGCTCAGGCCTGGCGGCCTTCACGCCTCAACCAGCCTGCAGCCCGCGTGACCACGCCGTTCGGCTCACTGGGTCTCGACGACGCTCGCTGGCGCTCGCTGCTCGACCGGCGGTAGCGAG
>JBAUWM010000520.1:0-5429 GCA_049583775.1 Nocardioides sp. | reverse complement strand
CTCGTCGGTGGCTCGTCGGTGGCTCGTCGGTGGCTCCATCTACTGTCGGTCGCATGGCAACCGAAGACTCCGTTCGCATCTGGGACGACGAAGCCGACGCGTTCGACCTGCCTGCCGATCACGGGCTCACAGACCCCGAGGTGCGCGGCGCTTGGCACAAGCTCTTGAGCGAGAACGTGCCGCCGCCGCCGGCTCGCATCGCCGACCTCGGGTGCGGTACCGGCACGCTGACCGTCCTGCTGGCCGAAGCGGGCTACGAGGTCGACGGCCTCGACTTCTCGCCGCGGATGCTCGAGATCGCCCGCAGCAAGGGGGCGGCGCTGGCCGGGGCGCACTTCATCCACGGCGATGCGTTCGACCCCCCACTTCGCCCGTCCCTGTACGACGTGGTGCTCTGCCGCCACGTGCTGTGGGCGATGCCCGACCCGGCGTTGGCGCTGTCTCGCTGGGTTGATCTCCTCGCGCCGGGTGGCCGACTCGTGCTCATCGAGGGCAACTGGTCGAATGGTGCGGGGCTCTCGGCGGAGCAGACAATCGAGCTGGTGGAAGGCTCCGGCCGTGAGGCCAGGCTGGTTCGCCTGCCGGACGCCGTCTACTGGGGCAGAGACATCACCGACGACCGCTACCTCGTGGTCAGTGCCGGGTCATAGTGCTGCGTCGACGTGGCCGGGCTGGACATCGACAGTCACGACCTGACCTTCGGCAGTTTGGTCGTGAACGGGGTCGATGTGGTGCCGCTCGTGGAGGCCGAGCTCGTTCAGGGCGCTCAATTGACAGCAAAGCTACTTAAGTCCACTATTCTGATCGTCTAACCAGCTCTTTCGACAGACCTCAGGAGACGACCATGTGGCTCATCGCGGCCTTCGCCCTCGCCGGCGGACTGGCCCAGCTCGTCGACGGCACCCTCGGTATGGGCTTCGGCGTCACCTCTGCGACCGTGCTTCTCGCCATGGGCATCGCGCCCGCCACCGCCAGCGCCGCCACCCACGCCGCCAAGCTGCCGACCACGTTGGTCTCAGGCCTGTCGCACTGGCGAGCAGGCAACATCGACCGCGCCGTGCTGCTGCGAGTGGCCCTTCCTGGCGCGATCGGAGGATTCCTCGGCGCGGTGGTGCTGACGTCGATCAGCCTGGCTGCGGCCAAGGGGGCGATGGCGGGGCTGCTGCTGTTCTTCGGAGCAGTCATTCTGGCTCGCTTCGGCTTCGGTCTGCGGATCATCCCGGTGCCCCGCTCGGGCCACACCGCGCGGTGGCTCGTGCCCATCGGACTGCTCGGCGGGTTCGTGGACGCGACCGGCGGAGGCGGCTGGGGCCCCGTCGTCACGCCCAGCCTGATGACCGTGACCCGGCATGAGCCGCGCAAGGTCGTCGGCACCACCAACGCCGCCGAGTTCGCCGTAGCAGTCTCGGTCTCCATCGGCTTCTTCACCGGCGCCGCCCACCAGGACATCCCGTGGCTCCCGGTCATCGGCCTCGTCCTGGGCGGGGTCGCCGTGGCGCCCTACGCCGCCCGGCTGGCAGGAAAGCTCCCCCACGCACCGATGGGCGCCATGGTCGGGGGCCTGATCATCTTGGTCAACAGCGTCGCCGTGCTCGGCACCGTCGCCGACCTGCCCCTGTGGCTGGACCTGTCGCTGCTGGTGGGTTGGATCAGTGTCGTCGCTCAGATCGCATGGCGTGCGTGGCACCGCGAACGAGTCGCCTCCACGGAGCAGCTCGTGGTCGATCCCGCCTGAGCGACCGCCCAACGGTCGTCCTCACCGCGGTGTTCCTCTACGTCATCCTCGGGGTCACCGACACCCGGGCGCCCAAGGGCTTCGCCCCGCTAGCCATCGGGCTGGCGCTCACCTTGATCCACTTCATCAGCATCCCGGTGACGAACACGTCGGTGAACCCCGCCCGGTCGGTCGGCCCTGCTCTCTTCGCGGGAGGTGACGCGATCGCCCAACTGTGGTTGTTCATCCTTGCTCCGGTCATAGGTGCATTGATCGCCGGATTCACGTATGCCTTCATTGGCGGATCGAGCAAACCCGTACCGCTCCCCCGCACCACTCAGCCCTGACCAACGGACCGCAACGAAGCGATAGCTGCTCAGCGGCCAAACACGTGTCTTCGAGCGAGGCGAGTAGTAGAACTCAGTCGGTGACACACGTTCGAGGCCAACCCGAGAGTGGCATCACTAGCCTGGCCGAGGCGGCTGCGCGACACTGACACACATGCAACTGTCGGTGCGCACCCTCGCCGCAGAACAATAGCCCGCAGCCCGCGCCTTGCTCCACCGCGCCTTGCTCCACCGCGCCTTGCTCGGGGCCAACGTCCCCTGATGCAACGGATCCACTGACTCGCCACGTCGAGCGTGCGGCGCGGTCGTAACGATTTCGGGACGCTGGGGCGGGATCCTGGTGTAAACCATTCCCGGAGGTGATCCTGCGCGTGTCGGAACCCATAGCCGCCTCACGAACGGTCCACGCCGTCGCCTGGGGGTCGTGCGCCCTGTTCGGCGCACTGATGGTCGCGATTCTAGGTTTCGTCTCCTCGGGCGACGGCGACGTCGATCAGGCCTTCATCGTGATCGTGACCGGCTATGCCGTGGTCGGCGCCCTCGTTGCCACCCGCGAACCGCGCAACGCCGTGGGGTGGCTGATGCTCAGCATCGCCCTGGCGTTGGCCTTGACCAGCTTCGTCGACTGCTACGTGCAGGACCCGGGGCGTCCCTTCGTCGTCCCCCTTGCGTGGATGGCCAACTGGATGTGGTTCGTGTGGCTCTACGGCGCGGCGATCATGCTTCCCCTTCTATTTCCTGACGGGCGGGTGCTGTCAGCTCGCTGGCGAGTCGTCCCCTGGTTGGGTCTCGCGGCCCTGGTTCTGAGCATCATCTCTTCGGCGTTCGGGAGTGATCAGCTGGACGTCGAGTCTCCGAGGCCGCTGCCGAACCCGCTGGCTGCCACGGGCCCCCTCGGTGCCGCGGTCTCCGGGGCCGGAATCCTCGGCGGCGTCATCGCGGCCGTCTGCTTCGGCCTCGGCGCGAGCTCCATCGTGCTGAGGCTCAGGCGCTCACAGGGCCGCCGCCGCCAGCAAGTCAAGTGGTTCGCTTACGTCGGCGGGCTGGCCGTGGTGGGTCTTGGACTCGCTCTAGTCGATTCCCTGGCCGATGAACTCTTCGGCAGCGCCAAGCCCTCGTGGATGGCGGCGCTAGGCGCCGTCGGGTGGATGACCGGTCTGCTGCTGATCGTCGTCGGTGTGCCCTCCGCAGTGGGGATCGCGATGCTGCGGCACCAGCTCTACGACATCGACGTCGTCATCAAGAGGACGTTGGTCTATGGCTCGCTCACGATGCTGCTGGGCGCGACCTACCTATCGCTCGTTCTCGCCTTCCGGGTTCTGCTCGACCCGGTGACAGGACAGTCGGACTTGGCTGTCGCCGCCTCGACGCTCGCGGTGGCCGCGCTCTTCCGTCCGGCGCGAGCCCGCATCCAGCGGGCCGTCGACCGTCGATTCTTCCGGAGTAGGTACGACGCCGCCCGCACGGCCGAGGCGTTCGCGGAGCGGCTGCGCCAGGAGGTCGACCTCGAAGCGATCAGCGGTGAACTCCGAGACGTCGTCCGCCAGACGATCCAGCCCACTCACGTATCCCTCTGGCTACGGGAGGTCCAGTGAAACGCGCCCACGCGCGGCGCGGCGGTCAGGCGGGCACCCTGGGGCGAATGTTCTGGTTGCCGGCGAAGACGTTGCCGGGGTCGTACTCGGACTTGATCTGCACCAGTCGCTCGTACTTCGCCTCCCCGAAGGCCGCCCTGATGCGATCCTCACCCTCGTCGCCGATGAAGTTGAGGTAGACACCGCCGGTCGTGAAGGGGGCGTTGGCTTTCCGGTAGTCGCGCACCCAGGCGATGTTGGCCGCGTCGTCAGCGGGGTCCTCCCAGGTCGCGAAGGGATGACTCACCCAGCGCGCCGAGCGTTGACTCAACGGCGAGGCGTCAGCGTCGACGCGCGCCAGCGCACCGCCCCACGGGATCAGCAGATGCTGCGTCATCGGCGACGCCCGGCGTGCGCCACCTTCGAGGAACACCTCGAGAGCGTCGTCGGGGAAGCTGTCGTGGTAGTCGGCACTCCAGTACTGCCGGAACCCCGGCGGGTCGTCGATCATCGACTGCATGCCCACGTAGGGCATCGGGCCGACCAGGTCGACCTCTGGAGAGAGGTCGCGCATCACCTGGACCACCTCGGTGCCAGTCGCCTCGTCGCCGTTCCAGCAGACCGCGATCGCGATCAGGGGCTGGCCGTGGAGATGCTGGGGGATGAACTCCTCGGGTGGGCCGCTGAGCATCACGAGACCGGTGCCCAGCTCCTCCGGGGCGTCGTCAGCCCAGTCCCGGAACGCGCGAGAGACTTCCGGCCCGCGGGCCGCGGGCCAGGCCATCAGCCCGCCGATGATCATCGGACCGACCGGGTGCAGCTGGAACTCCATCGCGGTGACGACACCGAAGTTGCCGCCCCCTCCCTTGCTGGCCCAGAGGAGGTCCTGGTGCTGAGTGTCGTCAGCGCGGAGCTCATGCCCGTCGGCGGTCACCAGCTCGACGGCCAGCAGGTTGTCGCAGCTGAGTCCGTGCTGGCGTTCCAGCCAACCCGAGCCGCCGCCCAGGGTCAGCCCGGAGACGCCGGTCGTCGACACGCGGCCACCAGTGGTGGCCAGCCCGAACTCCTGGGCAGCCGCGTCGAACTCACCCCAGGTGCACCCGCCCCCGACCCGGGCCCGTCGGGCGCCGGCGTCGATGTCGATGGCCTTCATGGGACGGACGTCAATGACCAGCCCGTCGTCTTTGCTCGACTGACCAGCCACGGAGTGGCCCCCTGAGCGCACCGCAACCGGCAGCGAATCCTGCGCGGCACGCTCGAGAGCTTCTCTGACCTCGGCGGGGCTCTCGCACGCCGCGATCAGCCGCGGCCTTTTATCGATCATCGCGTTGAACAGCCCGCGCGCCTCGTCGTACTCGGCTGCTTCGGGTTCGATCCACTTCGTCATGCTCGTGCCTCCTTGACCTCCCCTCAGAACCCACCATCCTCCGGGCCCAGGACGGTGACAATGCATCGCGCCTACCAATCTTGGGTGGCCTATACCGCAGGTCGTGACTGGTGGGAACGGCGGAACGACGTGCGTCGCAGAGTGCCCTCGATGCGGCAGGAGCGGGCCCGCGCACTGGCCTATGTGCCGCCGCTACTCCGTCGGCCACACTTCAAGCAGGGGCGACCCCTCCGGTACCAGAGTCGACCGCTGGATGCTCGACGTCCAAGTCGCCCAAGGCGCAGCCACGTGCTCCCCCAGGAAACCCCACACGAACCGACGGGGCCCATCCCGGAGCCACTCAGTGGATTCGCGCTTTCGGAGGCGCAAAGAGGCAGGTCCGATCCGCAAGCTCAACGCGGCAAGAG
>JBAUWM010000519.1:0-9238 GCA_049583775.1 Nocardioides sp. | reverse complement strand
GGCACCAGGTGCTCGAGGCGCACATCGCCGATCTGGATCGCCGGATGGCGGAGATGGAGCTCTCGCGCGAGATGACCCTGCACGCTCTGGAGTGCCGGGCCCACGACGTCGCGACCTGTCCGCACTTTCGCCGCAACGTGGAGGACCTCATCGCGGGAACGGCCACGTTCGCCCTGCCCGCGCCTGCCGCGCATCGGCTGCGTGACGTCCAACCCCATGACCGGTCACATTCCGATCACCGCCACGACCAGCGGCACGATCAGCGGCACGAGCCGGGTGAAGGTGGGCGGTAGGTGGAGGCTGGTAGAACCGAGAGCATGGCATCGCGTGCGCTGATCTGTCTGGTGCTGCCGCTCACCCTCGGGCTCGGTACGGGTGCGCTGGCCGGCTGCGACTCCGAGCCCGACCCGGCCGAGGTCGGTGAGCAGGCCGACGGCACCGCCGCAGCGCTGGTAGAGGCGTTGGCCAACGGCGACATCAGCCAGGTGCCGTTCGTCGAGATGACTGGCGCGGAGGCAGCCGCCGACCTCACCGCCGTGGTCAAGGGGATGGGCGACATCGTGCCCGCCGTCCGCCTCGGTGATGTCGAGGAGAGCGGCGACCAGGCGAGCGCCACCGTCACCTGGACGTGGCCGCTGACCCCGTCCGACGCCTGGAGCTACGACGTGGTCGTCGAGCTCGAGCGGGTCGGCGACGACTGGAGCGTGGTCTGGCAGCACTCGCTGATCGAGCCCACCTTGAACGCTGCGTCGGTGCTCGACGCGAGCGCGGTCGAGGCCAAGCGGGGGGACATCACCGGTGCCGGCGGGGTGAAGTTGGTTGCCTATCGCGACGTCGTGAAAGTGGGCATCGACCGCACGCTGGTGCCCGCCGCGAAGACGGAAGCGTCGGCCCGGGCACTTGCACAGCTCGTGGACGTCGACCCCGCAGCGTTCGCCGAGCGAGTCGAGGCGGCCGGGGAAAAGGCCTTCGTGGAGGCGATCACACTGCGCGAGTCGGATGTGCCCGGCAGCCTGGCCGGTGACGCAGACCAGATAAGAGGCGCACGGCTGCTGCGCGACAAGGTGCCGCTCGCGCCCACCCGCGACTTCGCCGCGCCGATCTTGGGCTCCGTCGGCGAGGTGACCGCGGAGATGATCGAGGAATCCCCCGAGGCCTACGCGCTCGGCGACGTCGCTGGCCTCTCGGGGCTGCAGGCCCGCTACGACAGTCAGCTTCGAGGAACCCCCGGCATGGTCGTGAACGCGCGTGGCAGCGACGGGAAGCAGCGAGAGCTGTTCCGCGTGGACGCACGCCGCGGGGGCGGGCTCTCGACCACACTCGACCCCGAGCTGCAGCGCACTGCCGAGGCGCTGCTGGCTGCGGAGACGTCGGCCAGTGCCGTGGTCGCGATCAAGCCCAGCACCGGCGCGATCCTGGCGGCGGCAAACGGACCGGGCAACGGAGGCCAAAACCTGGCTACCTTCGGCCAGTACGCACCCGGATCGACCTTCAAGAGCGTGAGCTCGCTGGCGCTGCTGCGCGCGGGAATCAAGCCCGACACGACCGTGGAGTGCACGACAACCGTCGACGTGGACGGCCGAGACTTCGAGAACTACGACGACTACCCCAGCTCGGGCCTAGGCCGCATCCCGTTCAGCACCGCCGTGGCCAACTCGTGCAACACCGCCTTCATCGCCGAGCGCGGACGACTCAAAGACCAGGACCTGGCCGCTGCCGCGGCATCCCTGGGGCTCGGCGTCGACCACGACCTCGGGTTCCCGGCCTACTTCGGGCAGGTCGCACCGCCCACCACCGAGACCGGCCGGGCCGCCGACATGATCGGCCAAGGCACCGTGCTGGCCTCGCCGATGGTGATGGCGGCGGTGATCGCCTCCATCCAGAACGGAACGATGGTGATTCCGCGGCTGCTCGACGAGATGGACGTGCGTGCGCCCGACGGGGTCACCCCCGTCAGCTCTGAGGAGGCCGCCGCCCTTCGCGACCTGCTCCGCGGCGTCGTCACCTCCGGCAGCGGCCGGCTGCTCCGCGACGTGCCCGGACCGGCTGTCATCGCCAAGACCGGCACTGCCGAATATGACGCTGGCGACGGCGACATCCGCACCCACGCCTGGATGATCGCGGCGCAGGGCGACCTCGCTGTTGCGGTGTTTGTCGGTGACGGGCCGTCTGGTTCGGGGACTGCCGGGCCGATCCTCGAGCAGTTCTTGCGGGCGGCTGGGTAGGTCGCGGCCCGGCTGGGTTGCGGTTGACGTTCGTCCCACCGGGTTTCGGCGCGCCAGCGCGGGTTCGCAAGCTCACCCGCGAGCTTGCTCAACCTCTCCCGCCCCACGGTTTGCATTCGTTCCTCATGCAAACCTGCCGGGAGAGAGCGAACCCCCCGCTGCATGGGGTCAGCGAGGGGCTCTGTCGTCACTCTGGTGCTCCCTCCGAAGGACGACACCGAAAGATTACGACAGCAGGGAAAGGGGTGTCTCCTCTTTGGGTGATTTGTCGGCCACCGGACGCGTGGAAGAGTGGCCGCCATGAGCTCCGCCGACTCCACGAACCCCACGATCGAACGACTGCTGCCGTCCGAGCACCGAGCCTTGTTCATCGGTGGTCGCTGGCGCGAGGCCGATGACGGGCGCCGGTTCGAGGTGCTCGACCCTGCAGACGGCTCGGTCTTGACCACGGTGGCTGACGCCTCCGCCGACGAAGCGGTCGAAGGGTTGGACGCCGCGGTTGCGGCGCAGGCTACGTGGGGTGCCACACCTCCGCGTGAGCGCGGCGAGATCCTGCGGCGGGCCTTCGAGCTGCTCACCGAGCGCGCCGACGACTTCGCACTGTTGATGAGTCTCGAGATGGGCAAGCCGGTCGCCGAGGCCAGGGGTGAAGTGACCTACGGCGCCGAGTTCTTCCGGTGGTACAGCGAAGAAGCCGTACGCATTCACGGACGCTGGATGCAGGCACCGGCCGGCGGCAGCCGGTTGCTGACCATCAAGAAGCCCGTCGGGCCCTGTTTGTTCGTGACGCCGTGGAACTTCCCGCTGGCCATGGGCACCCGCAAGATCGGTCCCGCCGTGGCCGCTGGCTGCACCATGGTGATCAAGCCCGCAGCCCAGACGCCCCTGACCATGCTGGCCCTGGCCGCGGTGATGGAGGAGGCCGGGTTGCCCGCCGGCGTGCTCAACATCGTCACCACCACCGACTCCGCCGGCCTGAGCCAGGCACTGCAGGCGGATGACCGGCTGCGCAAGGTCAGCTTTACCGGCTCGACCGGCATCGGCCGCGTGCTGGTTCGCCAGTCAGCCGACCAGCTGCAGAGGCTCAGCATGGAGCTCGGCGGCAACGCGCCGTTCCTCGTCTTCGCTGACGCCGACGTCGAGGCCGCGGTCGACGGCGCGATGCTCGCCAAGATGCGGAACATGGGCGAGGCCTGCACCTCGGCCAACCGCTTCCTGGTGCACGCCGACGTGGCTGAGGAGTTCGGTCGTCGTCTCGCCGAGCGGATGGGGGCCCTGACCGTCGGCCGCGGGCAGGACGACGGCGTCGACGTCGGCCCGCTCATCGACGAGAAGGCTGTCGAGTCGGTCAGCCAGCTGGTCGCCGATGCGATCGAGGACGGCGCCCGAGTGCTGGTCGGGGGCAACGCCCCCGAGGGAGCCGGCTACTTCTACGAGCCGACGGTGCTGGTCGACGTGCCAGCCGCGTCGGCTATCAACGTCGAAGAGATCTTCGGTCCGGTGGCGCCGATCACCACGTTCACCACCGACGAGGAGGCGATCGCGGCCGCGAACGCCACGGAGTACGGACTGGCCTCCTACATGTACACCCGCGACCTGGCCCGCACGATCCGGATGGCCGAGGCGCTCGACTTCGGCATGGTCGGCGTCAACAGCGGTCTGGTCTCCAACGCTGCGGCGCCCTTCGGAGGCATGAAGGCCAGCGGATTCGGTCGGGAGGGCGGCTTCGAGGGCATCGAGGAGTACCTCGAGACGACCTACCTGAACCTCGCCACGTGAGAGCTGGCGCGAGCGCGCTCATCCGAGTGCTCACGTGTGCCTTGCTCTTGTCAGCGTGCGCGGGAGGAGATCCCCCGAGCCCACCGCCGACCGGCGAGGTACGCACGCCTGAGCCCACGCGAGCACCCAGCGGGGAGGCGTCGACGGCACCGGCGGAGCCAACGACACCCACGCGTAACCCGCTGGCAGACCTCGTCGAAGGCGTCGAGCTCGACGACGATCCGGTGCTCGGAGCCGACATCAGCTGGCCCCAATGTCCCAAGGGGTTGGGCATCCCCGAGAAGCCGACTCAGGGCAGCCCGCTCCCCGTGGCCGAGGCTCGTTTCGTGATCGTTGGCCTCACCAACGGCCCAGGCTTCTACCCGAACCCGTGCTTGGCCGATCAAGTCAGCTACGTGCGCTCGCGTGGACTGATGCTCGGCGCTTACGCGGTGGCCAGCTTTCCCGAAGCGGCGCGCGTGGCTCGACATGGCACCGAGGGCCCCTACGACGGATCGACGCGGCTCGGAGCCTTGGCCAACACCGGATTCCAGCAGGCGCGGTTCAACGTCGCGTCCATGAAGCGCGCCGAATTTCTCACTCCCGCAGTGTGGATCGACGTCGAGCCGGTGCCGTCCTTTGAGTGGAGTGGCGACCTCGAGGCGAACGCAGCGGTGGTGGCTGGAGTGGCCCGCGGCTACGAGGAAGCCGGCTACCGCATCGGCATCTACTCCACGCCGTTCCTGTGGGAAGGCGTGGTGGGCGACCTCGAGCTCGGCGTGCCCGAGTGGCGGGCGGCCGGTCAGACGTCGGCCTCCGAGGCACTCGACCGGTGCGGCGACGACTGGGTGATCCAGGGTGGCCAGGCGCTGATCGGCCAGTGGGTGCAGGACAACCGCGACATGAACCTCACCTGTCCTGGCTTCACCGACCTTGCGGCCTGGTTTCACCAGTACTGATCCGAGGGTGCTTACGCCGGGAAAGCGTCATCGAACGAGGCGAGCACCGCTTCGTTGTGACGGTGGCCCACCAACTCGTAGCCCACGACGGTGACCCACGGGGCAGCCGAGAGCACGACGAGGCACCACACGAGGGATGCGCCGGCCACGGCGAGCACGAGCGAGGTTGCAATGACGGCTGCGGTGAGAACGACGAGCAGCACGTGGAAGGGGTCCCACGAACGGGTGACCTGGGCGTACAGCGCGTACAGCAGAGCGGCGTAGACAGCGACCGGCAAAGCCACGGTGACTACCGACCCGACCACTCCCAGCGTGGAGTGATCTTCGAGGTAGTAGGCGCCCACGTGCAGGCCCGCACCGACCGCGACCAAGGCGCCGAACAGGGGGATGTGCCCGTAGCCCCAGCCGAACGAGCGCTGCCGACGGGCGTGCAACACCTCGCCCCACGGGATCACGAAGTAGGTCCACCACAGCCCAAAGGTCAGGGCGGTGCCGGCCAGTCCGAGCAGCACGACGTCGGTCGACCACCCCGGCCCGTCGGGGCCGACCAGCGCCGTGAGCGTGGCCATCGTGCCGATCATGCCCTCGCCGAGGGTGATGATGACGAGCAGCCCGTACCGCTCGGCGATGTGGTGCGGGTGCCAGGGGGTGCCGCCGCTGATCCGTTCGGCGCGTAGTGGTCCGGCTAGCTCGACGGCCACCAGCACCAGAGCAAGCGAGAACATCGGCACGACGCTCAGGTCGGCCAGCAGCAGAGCGATCCAGCCCACCTGCGCGACCACCAGGGTGACGGCCATCGAGTGGCAGATCTCGCGACGAGCGGGGTCTTGGCGGGCCGCCCTCAGCCACTGCGCGATCATCGGAACCCGCATCACGACGTAGCCGAGCACCATCACCTGGTTGTCGACGTGGTCGCCGTGAGTGAGCGAATCGAACATGTCGGGCAGACCCAGGGCCAGCACCAGCACGCCGACCATCTGCACCATCGTGGTGAGTCGGTAGACCCAGTCGTCAGTGTCGTAGGCCGAGGCGAACCACGAGAAGTTGATCCACGCCCACGAGATGGCGAACGTCGCGAACGCGAAACCGAGGATCCCGTCGCCGATGTGGTCCTCAGTGAGCGCGTGGGCGAGCTCGTCAGCTGCGACCCCGAAAGCGATCACGAACGTGAGGTCGAAGAGCAGCTCAAGTGGCGTTGCCCCCCGGAAAACCTCGTGAGGGTCACGCCCGCCCATGCGTGTCCGGTAGTGCGTCGTACGCGTCGGCATGGCCGCGAGTCTAGGGGCCACGACTGGTCAGTTGCGCGGTCAGAGTCGGACGCCGACGGCGTCGAGCAGCGCCGCCCTCGAGGTGATGCCCAGCTTGCGGTAGATCCGGGAAAGATGACCCTCCACTGCCTTCACCGAGATCACGAGGGAGGCCGCGATGTCGCGGTTGGTGAGGCCGTCCAGGGCCAGCAGCGCCACCCGACGCTCGGCCGCCGTCAGCACCCCCAACGCCTCGGTCTCGCGGCGCCGCGGCGTCTCGCCCAGCCGCTCGATCAGACGGCGTGCCCGTCCCAAGAGCGGCGAAAGATGGTGCGAGCTGGCGAAGCGTTCGACCTCGCGGAGGATCTCCATGGCCTCGACGAGGCGACCCTCGAGCACCAAGAGTCCGGCCAAGTCGGTGTCGAGCTGGGCACGCAGCCGCGGGGCGTGACCATCGACCAACAAGCCACGTGCCTCGATCAACCGGGTGACTCGAAAACCGTCGGACTCAGCGGTAGCCAGGGTCCGCAACGCGAGGGCGACAGCGGCCGGGTCGGTCTGATGAGAGTGCACGAGCGCCAGGTGATCGCGGGCGTGGGCGAGGGCTTCGCGGCGGCGTCCGAGTCGCACCAACGCCAGCGCGGCTCCGGATCGCCACGCCAGATGCGGCACCGCGAGGTCGGCGCCGGCGGCGCCGGCGGCACAGAACTCGTCGAGCGCACTGTCGGGTTGGTCCATCGCCGAGGCGAGCTCGCCCCGGGCGAAGTGGCCGCGGGCGACAGCTTCGAGCGGCAGGTCGGCTGAATCGAGGTGCATGGTGGTGTCCCACGCGATCGCAGCTCTGAGGTCGCCGAGTGCGAGATGGGCGTCGATGACGATCTCAATCGCCGCAATCCGCTCGTCCGGCGACCAGGTGACTGATGCGCGTAGGAGCGGTTCGAGCATGGCAATCGCGGCTCGGACGCGCCCACTCCGGGCATCGGAGCGGGCCGTCGCCACAGCCGCAGAGGCTGCCAGGAGCGGCCCGTCGAGCGGGGGTGCGACGGACATGGGCCAAGCCTAGGAAGCCGAACGCGCTCCCAGGGTGTGAACGAGCGAAACCCCGCCAGGTGGACCAGTCAGGTCGCGACCGCACCACGCGAGCAGCTGGACGTCGCCAGGAGCGCCGTTCTCGAACGGGATCGGCGTCGCGAACCGGAGCCCGCGGTCGCCCTCGTCGACCAGCATCCGCGCTGCGGGCAGCAGTGCAGTCGCGAGAGCTGGGGGGATGGGTTGGCCACGGCCGGTGGCTGCCCCGACGTCCCAGCCGTGCACGGTGATCTCGAGTGCGGCGGTCACCACGAGCACCTCGGTCGGCACGTCGAGGCCATCGATCGTCACGGTGGCCGGCGCTGTTGCGCTCGCCCAGGCGCCGAGCAGCGAGCACGCCTTGACCTGCAGGACGTCGATGCGGGTGGCGAGGGTCATCTCGACGTCAGAACTGAGGGTGCCGGACGACGCCTCGGTGAACGCGTCGAGCGCGTCGTCCATGTGGGCAAGCAGCTGGTCGAGGTTCCACGCCGCACAGGGTGTGCGGCGTGCCAGGTGCGCGGGCGTCACGGTGAGCAGGGCACCGCGGGTGTAGGCCAAAGCGCGTTCGAGCAGCTCGACGGCGGGCCCTGGTGGGCCCCCGGTCACGACGCGGGGGTGGGGGTGTAGTCGGCTGGGAGGCGCAGAGGCAGGCCGAACCGGGGGAAGAGGTCGTGCTGGAAGAACGCGCCGACGTGTCGCACGCGGTCGCCCTCGAGGTCGAGCACCTGCAGGTGGAACGGCTCGAAGTGCCCTTCGGGCTGGCGCATGTAGAGGCCGAAAGCCGGCTGGCCGTTGGCAATGGTGGCGATCATCGGCATGTCGTGCGTACCGCCTGGGCACTGGCCGTCGATCAACCGACCGATGTTCTCCGAGCCCACGTACCAACCGGTGAAGGGCGGCATCTCCCAGATGGCGTCTGCCTTGAGCAGCCCGACGATCTCGGCCACGTCCTTGCGCCAGAACGCATCGACGTAGCGCCGAAGCAAGGCCTGCTGCTGTGGGGTGAGCTCGTCGGTGACGGTGTCTTCAGTGAGTCCGCGCTCGGCCATCTGGGCGTGCGCGCGCTGCAGAGCCGAGTTCACCGCGGCCGTCGTGGTGTCGAGGGCCTCAGCCGTCTCGGCGGCCGACCAGCGCAGCACGTCACGCAGGATCAGCACTGCCCGCTGTCGCGCCGGCAGGTGCTGCAGCGCCGCTACGAAGGCGAGCCGGATCGAGTCGCGCTCGGTGACCACCACGGCGGCGTCCGGCACCGGCTCGAGCCAGGCGATCTCGTGGTTCTCCTCGAGTGCATCGCCGGCCATCTGGTCGGGGGTGCCGAGCCCTGCGGGCAGGGGACGGCGGGGCTTGCCCTCGAGGTTGGTCAGGCACACGTTGGTGGCGATTCGATAGAGCCAGGTGCGCACCGAGCTACGCCCCTGAAAGCTCGCGCTGGCCTTCCAGGCGCGCAAGAAGGTCTCCTGCACGAGGTCTTCGGCCTCGTGCACCGACCCGCTCATGCGGTAGCAGTGCGCCAGCAGTTCGCGCTGGTAGCGCGCGGTCAGCCCGTCGAAGTCGCCCAGCTCGCCCAGCTCTGCTGGCTCTGTTGGCGACTGGCTGCTCGTGCTCGTCATCTCGTCCTGCCCCGTGATCGTCATGCCCGCTCCCACTGCCGCTCCCGCTCTGAGTCTGCCTGCACTACCGACCGGGGTCGATGGCCAAACTCATCGCTGGCCTGCGGAGAGGTTTGGGACTACCCCAAGGCCGCCGCGCGCACGAGGGCCAGAGCTCGCTCGGCGGCGGGGACGGCGAGCGCCCGATCGGAGGGCACGAGGCCGACGCGGGTACGGCGGTCGAGCAGGTCGTCGACGTCGTGGGCGCCCTCGTCGGTGACCCCGAAGACCAGCTCGGCCAGGGTGACCGCGACGCCGTCGGCGACCGGGGCGAGCAGCTCCTCGTCGTCGAGCCCGGTGACCGAGCGGGCCCGGTCGAGGACCAGGGC
>JBAUWM010000518.1:0-2225 GCA_049583775.1 Nocardioides sp. | reverse complement strand
ATGTGGTACTGCGCCGTGCCCGCCGCGTAGTAGGCCGAGGCCTCCTCGCCGTTGATGGTGCGCCACGCGAACAGCGCGCCCTTCTGCGCGAGCTGGCGGGCGCGCTCACGTGCTGACTCGAGCAGCGAGTGCCGGAACCGGAGCGCGTTGCGGGCGGTCCACGGCGAGGTGTACGTCAGGAACGGCATCACGTAGATCTCGGTGTCCCAGAAGTAATGACCCCCGTAGCCTGAGCCGGTCACTCCCTTGGCCGGGATGCCGCTGCCGTCGGCGCGTGCCGCGGCCTGGATCACCGCATACAGGTTCCAGCGAATCGCCTGCTGCAGTGCCTCCTGCCCGGGCACCACGACGTCCGATCGCTCCCAGAACGCGTCGAGCCATTCGCGCTGGTCGGTGAACTGCTGCTCGAGACCTTCTTCGCCCACCCGATCGAGGGTGCGACAGCATCGGTCGAGCAGCTCGCGGGTCGGGACGACGCGCGCGGTGTGATAGCTGACGGTCTTGACCAGCCGAATGGGCTCGTCGACGCCTGCGTTGATCCGGTAGATCACCTTCACCATGTCGTCGTCACGCTCGCGCGTGGTGACGACGGGGCACTGGGTCTGGAGGTCGTGGTCGACAGCGAGGGCAATCGTCATCCCGCTGTCGGCGCACTTGAACCGCAGCGCCATCCGGCCGTTGTCGAGGTCAGCGTGGTCGGTCTCTGGCTCGAGCACGCGATGCGCGAACCGTTCGGCCTTGCGCGGGTCGAGCTCGGCTTCGGCCTTCTGCATCTCGACGCTCGCGCCGCGGTCGGCGTCTTGTCGGTTGAGCACCTGCGAGCTGATGGTGATGGGTGCCCCGTCGTCGAGCAGTCGCACCTCGAACGTCATGACCGCGAGATGACGCTGCTTGAACGACACCATCCGCGAGCTGTCGATCTGCACCCGCTTGCCGCTGGACGTGCGCCAGACGACGCGGCGCCAGAGCACCCCCGCGCGCATGTCGAGGGTGCGCTCGTAGTCGACCAGCTCGGCGGTCGACAGCTCGAGCGGTTCGTCGTCGACGTAGAGACGGATCACCTTGGCGTCGGGGGCGTTGACGATCGTCTGGCCCACCTTGGCGAACCCGAACGCCTCCTCGGCGTGCTGGATGGGCCACGTCTCGTGGAACCCGTTGATGAAGGTGCCGTTGGCCTCGAAGTCGCGGCTCTCCTCGAAGTTGCCGCGTAGACCGAGGTAGCCATTGCCGACACTGAAGATCGACTCGGTGGTGCCGAGGTCGGTCGCGTCGAACCTGGTCTCGACCAGCCGCCACTCGTCAACGGGAAAGCGGGTGCGGTCGAGCGGATCGGTCGCCGGTGGGGCCTCGTGGCTGGCGCCGTGACGCTCCTCGTGGTGGGGTGCGACGGTGCTCAACTTGGGTCTCCGGTCAGCTCGGCGAGATCTTGGACGACGACATCGGCACCGGCCTTGGTGAGGGCCTCGGCCCCGACCCCGCGGTCGACGCCGATCACGAGACCGAACCTGCCTGCGGCGCCGGCGGCGACGCCGCTGGTGGCGTCCTCGACCACGACTGCGTCGGCGTAGGCGACCCCGAGCTCGTCTGCGGCGGCCTGATAGGTGTCCGGCGCGGGCTTGCCTGCGATTCCGCGCTCGGCAGCGATACCCCCATGAATCACGATCGGGAAGTAGTCGGCGACCCCGGCGGTGGCGAGCACGTCGGGCGCGTTCTTCGACGATGACACGATCGCCATCGGCATCCCGGCGTCACGCAGCTGGTCCATCAGCGCGACCGAGCCCGGGTAGGGCTGCACACCCTCGTGGCGCAGCACTTGGGCGAACGCGTCGTTCTTGCGATTCCCCAGCCCACACACGGTTTCGGCGTCGGTGCCGTCGGACGGGTCGCCCTCGGGCAGCTGGATGTCGCGGGACGCCAAGAAGTCACGCACCCCGTCGTAGCGGGGCTTGCCGTCGACGTGCTCGAAGTAGTCGGCGTCGGTGTAGGGCCGCTCAGCGCCTCGTTCATCCAAGAACGCGTTGAACATCTGCGCCCAGGCGCGCATGTGAACCTCGGCCGTGGGCGTGATCACGCCATCTAGGTCGAACAGGACGGCTCCGTAGGAGCCCCAGTCGACGGTCTTCGCCACAGTCATGCTCAGACCCTAGAGGGGGTCTGTTTCCGGGGCGCTACTCGATGGACGTCGCCGCCAGCAGCTTGACGGTGAACACCGAGCCGCCGCCCTC
>JBAUWM010000517.1:0-10613 GCA_049583775.1 Nocardioides sp. | reverse complement strand
CCAGCGTGCCGGTAGCTGCGTGCGGCGAGGAGCAGCCCGGCGCCTGCCAGGCCCACCTCGGCCCTGGCCCCGATTGCGTCGATGCCACTCGCGGCCTCCCGCAGCAGCAGGATGGCTGCGGTGACTGAGACGGCCAGGATCGCTGCCGCGGCCGCCGTCACGGTTCGGGCTCCGCTTTCGGCCACCGCAGCAACGGCCGAGCGCGGCACGATAGTGCGTCCGCGTCGTCCTGTCGGCCGGTCGCGGGCCGACCACGCCGTGACGGCCAAGCGCTCGAGGTCGATCAAGAATTGGTCGGGCACGTCGACGGCCAGCAGCGGCACGAACCGCGCGCCGAGCATGGCCACGAGCAGTAGCACCGCCCACACCACCTGAGCAGGCACATCAGCCAGGGCGGCCAGAACGGTGAGCACGAAGATGCTCGCGCCGGCGAGCACCCACACGCGCAGCCCTTCGCCCTCGCGGGACTGCAACGCGCGGGCAATGGCGGCTGCCACCGCCGCCACCAGGGCCGTGATGCCGAAGATCGTCGGAAGCCGCTCAGGCTCGGGGTCCCAGGCGGTGGCGAAGGCTGCCGCGCCCGCGAAGACAGGGGCGCCGAGCACGCGGTGTGCCGCGAGTGGTCCCAAAGGCAGGGCGCACAGCAGCGCAGCACCGACCAACACTCCGACCGCCATCTCGCGGGCGGTCGAGGCGGCCGGGAGACCCGCGGTGAACCAGCCGGCGAGACCGGCGAGCGCAACGGCGATCGAGACCCACAGGGCTGAGAGCCGTCCGGTCACCAAGGGTGGCGACGCGCTGGTCCTTTCCAGCGGGGCGCGGCGCGATGCATCAGGCGACCGGTCGTCGCCCACGGCCACGAGCACGACGCCCGACCCGAGGCCGGCGTCAGCGAGCGAACCCTCCTCCGGAACCCGGGCCCCCAAGCGGGTGTAGAGCCGGGGCACGAAGGGGAGTGTGGCCTGACGTGAGTACTCCAACGCGACGTCGGCCGCCGAGGCACCGCTGGGCACCTGTAGGTCCAGGACGCCATTCGGCCCGTGCACGCTCAGCATCACGGCGTCCGGGTGAGCCGACGACGACGCGGGTCGAGTCGTCACCGGACGACCACCAGGGCGGTCCGGTGCGCGCGAAGACTCACGACGGGCATGTCCCCCAGCGTGGACTTCTCGGCGTGGGTCCAAACCCGTCGGTGACCACCAACCGTGCCGACCACCCCGGGCAGGTGCAGCGATGACCGCCGTCCAGGTGCCCCCGGCAGCCGGGGCCGCCGCGCCACCAGCGCCTGCCTTGCGCGGCTCGCGCACCGATGAACCCGAGATGCCGGGCGGTCAGCTGGTGCTGCAGGCACCGCCGCAGCTGCAGCCCAACGAGGGGGCGGCAGGCGTGGCGATGAACGCCATCCCGATGCTCGGGAGTCTCGGTTCGATCGTGCTGGTGGCCACCCTCAGCACCGGCAGCGGCGTCTCGAGCGGTCGGAGCTTCCTGACCGCCGGCATGTTTCTGTTCGCCACTCTCGGCTTCATCGTCGTGCAGATCGACCGGCAGCGGAAGCAGCGCTCCCAGCAGGTCACCGGATCGCGCACCGAGTACTTGCGTTACCTCGCGGGCGTCCGTTCCCTCGCGCGAGACGCCGCCGACAAGCAGCGCCGCGCCTTGACCTGGCACCACCCCGAGCCGACTTCGCTGCCTGCTCTGGCCGAGGAGCGCACTCGAGTGTGGGAGCACCAGGCCTCCGACGCGCGGTTCTTGCACGTGCGCTACGGCCGGTGCGCCCAGCCGCTGGCACTCGAGCTGGTGCCGCCCGAGAGCGCGCCGATCGACGAGGTCGACCCCGCCGCAGCTTCAGCTCTACACCGCCTCCTGGTCGTGCACCGCACCCAGCCCGACCTGCCAGCCTCGATCGACCTGCGCGCCTTCGACCGAATCGAGCTGTGCGGCGAGGAGGCCCAGGCTCGAGCCCTCGCTCGCTCGCTGATCTGCTCGGCCACCGCCTTCCAGTCGCCTGAACACTTGATCGTCGCGGTGCTCGCCACCGACGAACATCTGGCCCACTGGGACTGGGTGAAGTGGCTCCCGCACGCTCTGAGCCAGGAGCAGTCGGACGCCGTCGGCCCGATGCGGATGGTGACCACGTCACTCGGCGACCTCGCCGCTCTCCTGCCGCCCGACCTCAGCGACCGACCACGCTTCGGCGCCGACGAGCGCGCGGCACTGCCGCACATCCTGCTTGTGACCGACGGCGTCGAGCTGCCGCCCGGCAACCACGTCGTGCCGCCCGACGGGCTGCACGGGGTCACGGTGCTTGACCTGCCCACCAGGTGGATGGAGCTCGAGGATGCCTCCCGACTGCGACTGCAGCTCGAGGACGTCGACCCGGCCGACGCCGACGGCAGCGTGCCGGTGACCGCGCTCCGGCTGCGCGAAGAACCGATCATGGCCAAGGCCGATCAGTGCTCCACGGCCACAGCCGAGGCGTTCGCGCGGCGGCTCACACCGATGCACAACGTCGCCGTGGTGGGCGCCGCCGAGGGCACGCCGGGCGAGATCAGCGGCCCCACCGACTTCATGGACCTCCTCGGCTTGGGCGATGTCCGCACGTTCGAGCCGAGCACCGCTTGGCGTCCGCGCCCGGCGCGTGACCGGCTGCGGGTGCCGATCGGGCTCGGTGAGAGCGGCGCGCTGGTGCACCTCGACATCAAGGAGTCGGCTCAGCAGGGCATGGGCCCGCACGGCCTCGTGATCGGCGCCACCGGCTCGGGCAAGTCGGAGTTCCTGCGCACGCTCGTGCTCGGGCTGGCCATGACCCACTCCCCCGAGCAACTGAACATGGTGCTCGTCGACTTCAAGGGTGGCGCCACGTTCGCCGGCATGTCGGAGATGCCGCACGTCTCGGCCGTCATCACGAACCTGGCCCAAGAGCTCACCCTGGTCGACCGCATGCAGGACGCGCTCTCGGGCGAGATGGTCCGGCGCCAAGAGCTACTGCGAGAGGCCGGCAACTTCGCCTCGATCCGCGACTACGAGAAGGCCCGCGTGGCTGGCGAAGACCTGACGCCGATGCCGTCGTTGTTCATCGTGGTCGACGAGTTCTCCGAGATGCTCTCGGCCAAGCCGGAGTTCATCGACCTCTTCGTAGCGATCGGCCGGCTTGGTCGATCGTTGGGGCTGCACCTGCTGCTGGCCTCGCAGCGACTCGAGGAGGGCCGGCTCCGCGGGCTGGAGTCGCACCTGTCCTACCGCGTGGGGCTACGCACCTTCAGCGCTCAGGAGTCGCGCGCCGTGCTCGGCGTGCCCGATGCCTATGAACTGCCGGCGGTTCCCGGACTCGGCTACCTCAAGCCCGACCCCACCACCATGAGCCGGTTCAAGGCCGCCTACGTGTCCGGCCCACCGGCGGCCACGCGGGCACGTGCACCGCGCGACGAGGGCGGACACGTGCGCGGCATCCTGCCGTTCTCGATCTCCGAGGTGGTCTCGCTCGAGCCTGAGCCCGAACCCGATCCCACCCCCATCCCGACTGCGGTCGAGAGCCAGGAGACTCTGCTCGACGTGGCGGTCGAGCACATGATCGGCGAGGGTCCGGCGGCCCACCAGGTGTGGCTGCCGCCCCTCGACGAGCCCGACACGCTCGACGCGCTGATGACCGACCTCGTGGTCGAGCCCGAGCTCGGGCTCATCTCCCCCACCTGGCGAGCGCTCGGCGGGTTGGTCATCCCGCTCGGCACCGTCGACCGTCCTCGCGAGCAGCGCCGCGACACGCTGTCGCTCAACCTCAGCGGCGCCGCCGGGCACGTGGCCGTCGTCGGTGGCCCGCGCAGCGGCAAGAGCACGGTGCTGCGCTCGATCGTGGCCAGCATGTCGCTGACTACGACGCCTCTGGAGTCTCAGTTCTTCGTGCTCGACTTCGGCGGTGGAACCTTCGCACCGTTGGCCTCGCTGCCGCACGTGGCCGGAGTAGGTACCCGGTCGGAGCCGGACGTCGTCCGCCGGATCATCGCTGAGGTGCAGGGAGTGGTCGACCGACGCGAGGCGTACTTCCGCGCCAACTCGATCGACTCGATCGAGACCTACCGCAGCCGTCGAGCCCAGGGGCGGGTCGACGACGGCTACGGCGACGTCTTCCTCGTGATCGACGGGTGGAGCACCCTGCGCGCCGACTTCGACGACCTTGAGATCGAGATTCAGCAACTGGCCTCGCGCGGTCTCACCTTCGGTCTGCACATCGTTACCGGCACCGCCCGGTGGGCCGACTTCCGGGCCGCCATGCGAGACCTGCTCGGCACCCGGCTCGAGCTGAAGCTCGGTGACCCGATGGACTCCGAGATCGACCGCAAGGTCGCGCAGCTGGTGCCGAGCGGTCGCCCGGGGCGTGGCCTGGTGCCAGGCAAGCTGCACTTCCTCGGGGCGCTGCCCCGGATCGACGGCACGACGTCGGCCGATTCGCTCGGCGACGGCGTCGACCACCTGATCACCAAGATCTCCGCAGCCTGGACCGGTCCCAGCGGCCCCAAGCTGCGCCTCTTGCCCGACCGCGTCGATCTCGATCACGTGCGCACCATGGCCGGAGTGCCGTTGTCTCCCGACGAGATCGATGCGTCAGAGCCTGATCAGCGCCGCCTCCTGCTCGGCATCAACGAGAAGGAGCTTGCCCCGGTGGGCCTCGACACCGACGCCGAGCCGCACCTGCTCATCCTCGGCGACGGTGGATCCGGCAAGAGCGCGGTGCTGCGTGCCCACGTGCGTGAGGTGATGCGCACCCGCACCGCCAAGGAAGCCCAGATCGTGGCCGTCGACTATCGACGCTCGCTGCTCGGGGAGGTGCCCGAGGAGTACCTGCTGAACTACCTGACCTCGGCCACCCAGGCGCAGCCTGCGCTCAAGGACCTCGCGACCTACCTCGAGAGCCGGATCCCCGGCCCCGACGTCACGCCCGAGCAGCTGCGCAACCGATCGTGGTGGACCGGCGCCGAAGTATTCGTCGTCGTCGACGACTACGACCTCGTGGCCACCCAGCAGAACTCGCCGGTTGCGCTGCTGCAGCCCCTGCTCGCGCAGGCGCGCGACGTCGGCCTGCACCTCGTGGTGGCCCGACGATCGGGCGGCGCCTCGCGGGCCCTCTACGAGCCAGTCATCCAGACGCTCCGCGACCTGGCGATGCCGGGTCTGATGCTCTCCGGCAGCCCGGACGAAGGCCCTCTCATCGGTAACGTGCGGCCGGTTCCGATGCCACCGGGGCGCGGTCGCCTCGTCACTCGTGAGCGCGGCATCGAGGTCGTGCAGACCGCCTGGACCGACCTGGCGCTGTGAGGGCGACCGAGCTCGCGAGGTTGCCCTCGATGGTCATCGAGTAGCCGGGCGCGACTGAGGAACGAAGTCGCGAGCGGCGTATCGAGATGCCGGAAAGCCGCAAAGCCTCGGTCAGCACACGAGACCACTCGGTCATCGAGTAGCGCCGAACCGGGTGAGGAACGAACCCAGGCACGGCGCGTATCGAGATGCCCCAAGACAAGAGACCGACTCCCGGCTCACCACGTCTCTACACGCGCCCACACGAAGCAACTCGGTCATCGAGTAGCGCCGTACCGGGTGAGGAACGAACCCAGGTACGGCGCGTATCGAGATGCCGCAAGACGAGAGACCGACTCCCGGCTCGCCACGTCTCGACACGCGCCCACACGAGACCGACTCCCGGCTCACCGCGTCTCGACACGCGGGTCGCGACCTCGTTCCTCGGTCGCGCCGCTTGCTCGACGACCTTCGACGGAGACCCCGAGTTCCTCGGGGTCTCCGTCAATGCGTGTGGACGCCGGGGCCGTTGATCTTGACGTTCGGGAGGTCTTCGAGGTTGTAGGTCATCTCCCAGGTGCGGCGGTAGCCCGTGTGAGCGACCCGCCAACCCTCGGACGTGCGCACGTAGCGGTCCTCATAGAAGGCGGCACCTTCGAGCATGAACTTGAAAGCCTCAACGATCACGCGATCCTCGAGGTACCAGCGCCCGGTGGCGGTGTCGCCGTCGACGGTGATCTCGGGGTTGTGCACTTGATGCATGGTCAACATGCCTTCACCGAGGTTGTCGCGCATGTAGGTCACCAGGGCGTTGCGGTCGTCGAAGACCAGGCCGTTGTAGTCACCGGTCGCCTCGGGCAGGAAGCAGTCGGCGAACTCGTCCCACTGCTTGGTGTCCAGGCTGCGGAGGTAGCGGTACTTCAGGCGGCTGATTTCGGCTGCGTCGACAAGTTCGCGCAGGGCGTCTGCTTGGGTCACGGGGTCAATGTAGTGCTCGCTGTGGTGCGGATCACCTCCACGTGAGACCTCGTTGTAACCGCGAGTCAACCTGCGCGAGAAGTTGGGCACGCAACCTGGGTGCATGACCACTAGCCCGCTCTCCGCCGACAACACTGGCAACGACTTCGACACCACCGAGCTCGAGCAGCGCCGCGAGCAGCGCACTGCTCTCAAGACCCGTCACTCTCAGAGCCTCACCAAGCTCATGGAAGAGCGCAGCGACTTGCGCGGTGTCCACGCCCTGGCCGACTTCGTTGACGACTTCGTGCGCTGGACCGCCTGACCGTCAGCTCGTGCGACGCGGCCGGACCGCCGGCGGCTGGCGATCCGGCACTAGACTCACTGGGTGATCTTCAAGCGCGTCGGCGAGGGGCGTCCGTACCCCCCGCACGGGCTCAGCGCGAGCGAGTGGGCCTCGGTGCCGCCGCGCCAGGTGCGACTTGATGAGTTGACCACCACCAAGGACACCTTGCAGTTGGCCGCCCTCCTCGATGAGGACTCGACGTTCTACGGCGACCTGTTCGCACACGTCGTCGAATGGGAGGGCGATCTCTACCTCGAAGACGGCCTGCACCGCGCGCTGCGCGCGGCCCTCCAGCAGCGCAGCGTGCTGCACGCCCGCGTCTACCGGGCCGAAGCGTCATGAATCTCTCGGGGTGGCTCCTCGCTCGAGTGCGCACGGTCGCCACGCTCGTGGTGCTGGGCCTGCTGCTGGTCTGGGGCGCGACGTGGGGCTTCTCGTCGGTCACCCAGCCCTTCCCCAAGGACGCCGACACCCCGGTCTGCGTATCGACTGCGTTGACCAACGGCGACGTCCTCCGTCCGGGGGCCATCACCATCAGCGTGCTCAACGCCGGCACTCGCAACGGGCTGGCCAGCCTCACCCGCGACGGCCTGGTCGAACGTGGTTTTGCCCAGGGGGTGCTCGACAACGCTCCGCCCGACACCACTGTGCGCACCGCCGAGATCTGGACCAACGACCCTGACAACCCCGCCGTCGCCCTCGTGCGCAGCTACCTGGGTGGACGGGTGAAAGTGGTCGAGCGGCCACCCACCGTGCCGGGCATCAACGTGGTCGTGGGCGATCGCTTCCCCGGCGTCCGCAGGGGTGACCGCGACATCGCGATCCTCACCGACACCAGGGTTTGCTCGCCGCCCATCCTCAGCGGAACCGCTACGCGCTCATCGGTGCGTCAGTCACCTAGCCACTGAGCGAGCCGGCCACGGGCGCTGACCAGACGCAAGCGCTCCTCGGTCTTGACCCGCATCTTGCGGGGAGTCACCACGAGCAGCTCGTCACCGTGCTTGAGCACCGTGCGCTTCTCCGGCACCAGCGTCTCGCCGTCACGGATGACCATCGAGACCGAGGCGCCGGTGGGCAATCGCAGCTCGCCGACCTCGACCCCGTGCATCTTCGAGACGGGACTGATGGTGATCTGAAGTAGATCGGCGGCGACCCGCTCCAGCGGGGCCGCCTCGAGATCGAGGTCGCGCGGTTCAGAGCGCCGCGCCACCCGGAGCACGCGAGCCACCAGGGGCAATGTCGGCCCCGTGAGCAGCGTGTAGACGATCACCATCACGAAGACGATGTCGAAGAGCCGTTCGGCGGAGTCCACCCCTTCGGCAAGGGGAATGGTGGTCAACACGATCGGTACTGCACCGCGCAGCCCTGCCCACGAGACGAACGACAGCTCACGCCACGGCATCGGGTCGACGACGGCGCTGATCGCCACCGACACCGGGCGGGCCACGAAGGTGAGCAGCAGTCCGGCTGCGATCGCCAAGCCGATGGTCGAGAGCGTGATCCGGCCGGGAGAGAGCAGCAGGCCGAGCATGACGAACAGGCCAATCTGGGCCAGCCAGGCCACCCCCTCGGCGAACGACTTGGTGGCTCCACGGTGCGGTAGCTCAGAGTTGCCGAGCACGAGGGCAGCCACGTACACCGCGGCGAAACCGCTGCCGTGCAGGGCCGACGCGCCGCCGTAGGCCAGGAAAGCCAAGGACATCACAGCGAGCGGGTAGAGACCCGACGACGGCAGGGCCGCCCGGCGCATCACCCAGGCGCCGCCGAAGCCACAGGCCAGACCCATGGCAACGCCGAGCAGCAGCTCGCCGACCACGATGCCCACCACGGTGATCGCGCCATGGTCAGCCACTGCGCCCGTGGAGATCAGAGTGACCAGCACGACGGTGGGGGCATCGTTGAGGCCCGACTCGGCCTCGAGCGCACCCACGATCCGCTTGGGCAACGGCACCACCCTCAGCACCGAGAAGACGGCGGCAGCGTCCGTGGGCGAGCAGACCGCTCCGAGCAGGACAGCGAGCTCCCACGGCAGCCCGAGCAGGAAGTGCGCCCCGACGGCGACGATCCCGACCGACACCGCGACGCCGATGGTGGCCAACGAGAACCCCAGCCGCATCGACGGCTTCGCGTCGCGCCAGTTCGTGGTGAGTCCACCCTCGGCAAGGATGATCGCCAGTGCGGCGAAGCCGAGCGAGTGGGCCAGCTCGGCGTCCTCGAAGCCGATGCCAAGCCCTGCTTCTCCGAGCGCCACGCCCATGAGCAGGTAGATCAGAAGAGAGGGCAGACCCACACGTGTGGAGAGCCGAACGGCCAAGATGGCGAGCAGTGTGACTGCGGACCCCACGAGCACGAACGTGTCGAGCTGGTGGACGTCGAAGGACACTGTCACCTCTCATGATGGGGTGGCGAGTCGGCAGTCTATCGGCGTCCGGCAGGTCGCGGCCGTAGCGTCCGGCGGACGCGGGATCGCGCGAAACTGAAACATGTTCTAGATTTCGCGGGTGAGCGCCAAGGGCACCCTGATCCCCGAGACCATTTCCGCCGCGAGTCTTCCGGACGGTTCGCCGACCTACGACGTGATCGTGGTCGGGTTCGGCATCGCTGGCGGCTGTGCCGCCCTCGAGGCTGCCCGGAGCGGCGCCCGGGTGCTGTTGCTCGAACGGGCCGCGGTGCACGGCGGCACGTCGTCCATGTCCGGTGGACACTTCTACCTCGGCGCAGGCACGGCGGTGCAGCAGGCCACAGGGCACGACGACTCGGTCGAGGAGATGTACAAGTACCTCGTGGCGGTCTCCAAGGAGCCCGAGAAGGACAAGATCCGCGTCTACTGCGAGGGATCGGTCGAGCACTTCGACTGGCTCGAAACTCTGGGGTTCGAGTTCGAGCGCTCGTACTACCCGGAGAAGGCCGTGATCCAGCCCGGCACTGAGGGGCTGATGTTCACCGGCAACGAGAAGGTCTGGCCCTACAAGGACGAGGCCGTCCCGGCGCCGCG
Source organism: Nocardioides sp. (assembly GCA_049583775.1). Taxonomy (GTDB): domain Bacteria; phylum Actinomycetota; class Actinomycetes; order Propionibacteriales; family Nocardioidaceae; genus Nocardioides. Next base: position 1,026 of record JBAUWM010000517.1, on the reverse strand, counting down.
CGGTCACAAGGTGCCGGCCCCCGGCGACACCGAAGGCACCAAGATGGTGATGGACCTCCTGCGCGAGCGGATCGAGGAGGCCAACGTGGAGGTGCGCTACGAGACCGGCGCGACGCAGCTCGTGGTCGACGCTGACGGAGCGGTCACCGGCGTGGGTTGGCGCTCGTTCGACGAGACCGGCGTGGTGCTCGCACCGGCCGTCATCCTTGCTGCGGGCGGCTTCGTGATGAACCCGGACATGGTGGCCGAACACACTCCCGCGCTCGGCCAGAACCTCTTCACACTCGGCTCGACGTACGACGACGGACTCGGCATCCGCCTGGGTCAGTCGGTCGGCGCCGAGCTCAAGCACATGTCGGAGCCGTTCATCACGGCTCCGGTCTACCCGCCGTCGCGTCTGCTCACCGGAATCCTCGTGAACAATTCGGGCGAGCGGTTCGTGGCCGAGGACAGCTACCACTCACGCACGTCGCAGTTCGTGATGGAGCAACCCGACTCGACCGCCTTCCTGATCGTCGACAGCGAGCATGTCGAGTACCCCAAGTTCCCGCTCGTGCCCTTCATCGACGGCTACGAGACGATCGACGAGCTCGAGACGGCGCTCTCCCTCCCAGCCGGCTCCGTGGCGGCGAGCCTGGCTCGCTACAACGAGCACGCCGACCGCGGCGAGGACCCGGACTTCCACAAGAGCACCGAGTTCCTGGCATCGCAGGGCACCGGCCCGTGGGCCGTCTTCGACCTGCGCCTGGGCAAGGCGATGTATGCCGGTTTCACCCTCGGCGGCATGCGCGTGACCCTCGACGGCGAGGTGCAGCGTCCCGATGGCTCGGCCGTGTCGGGCCTCTACGCCGCCGGCGCCTGCGCCTCCAACATCGCTCAGGACGGCAAGGGCTACTGCTCCGGCACCCAGCTGGGCGAGGGGTCGTTCTTCGGCCGCCGAGCCGGTCGGGCCGCGGCCGCGCGGGCTGTCGCCCGCGCCTGAGGCGGGGTAGACGACACGAGAAACGCCTGCCGGCAGGCGTTTCT
>JBAUWM010000516.1:0-6241 GCA_049583775.1 Nocardioides sp. | reverse complement strand
TCGCCGGATCCTCACCCGCCGAGGACCCGTTCGGTGGCCGGATGAAGTCGCTGACCACCCTGTGGGGATCGCACCCGTCGTCGTACGGCGCCGGCATGCGGATCGCCATGACCGGTAGCACCGACCTGCAGGCCGCCAAAGCCCAGCCCGACCGTAGCGCGACCTACCCCAACACAGACCTCGGCCGAGCCATGGCCGCCGTGGCCCGCACCCTGCGCGCCGACGTCGGCGTGGCGACCGTGACCGTCGATCAGGGCAACTGGGACATGCACTCCAACCTCGGCACCGCCACCGCTGGCGAGCTCGTCACGAACGCGCGTGACCTCTCTGGCTCGATCGCCGCCTTCTTCGCCGACCTCGGCACGGTCGCCGACAAGGTCACGCTGGTGACCATCAGCGAGTTCGGTCGCCGGGTGCAGGAGAACGGCAGCCGGGGCCTCGACCACGGCTGGGGCAACGTGATGCTGCTCGCAGGCGCGGGCGTCAAGGGCGGCCGCTACTACGGCACCTGGCCTGGGCTGACCAACCAGACCGACTCCGACCTGACGGTCACCACCGACTACCGCAGCGTGTTGTCGGAGATCGTGACCACACGGATGGGCGCGAGCTCGGCTGCGGTGTTCCCCGGGTTCGCGCCGGAGCCGATCGGCGTGATGTCAGCTCTCTGAGACCGCCACCACGGCCACGGTCGTGACTGCAGCCAGGCACTCCGGTAGCGGATCGACGACCCGTCGTGCCGAGACGAACGGACCCTCGCTGTTGAAGCCGAACTCAGCCCCCGGCGGTACATCGCAGCCGACGGCGATCACCTGTGCCAGCAGCTCGCCGCTGGCGAGGTAGTCGTCGGTCAGCTCGCGGATGTCGTCGGCGAGCGCCTCACCCCGGAACTGGGTCACGTAGTCGTCGAGCTTCTCTGGCGTGTCGACGGGAGTCAACGCCTCGCCCACCTGGCCCCCCGCGGCGGTCTGATGCACCAGGCCCAGCAGCTCGATGCTCGGCCCGCTCTCCGGTTCGACTGCGTCCTCGCTGCCGCAGGCGGCGAGGGGGAGGACAGCAAGCGCGAGAGTGGACACGAGGACGCCGAGTCGTCTGATCATGGTGGCTGGGACGGTACCCGCCTGGCCACGGTTCCCGGTACCGGCATGATGCCGCGCATGACGCGCTTCAGCCGGGCCGAGCTCGAGTCGTTTCGTGATGCCGAGGTGCCAGACTTGCTGCCCGGCTTGGGCGACCCACCGGTGCGACTCCTGTTCGTCGGCATCAACCCTGGCCTCTGGACCGCGGCCACCGGTACCCACTTCGCCTACCCAGGCAATCGGTTCTACCCGGCTCTGCTCCTGGCGGGCATCCTCGAGCAGGCAATCGACCCAGCGGCGGGAATGACGGACGCCGACCGCGCCGTGCTGCGAGCGCGCGGAATCGGCATCACCAACGTCGTGCGCCGGGCCACCGCGAAGGCTTCCGAGCTCAGCGCCGACGAGTTGCGCGAGGGCGGTGCTCAGCTCGCGGCCCTCGTGGCGGAACGTCGTCCCGCGGTGGTGGCGGTTGCGGGCATCACGGCCTACCGCACCGCGTTCGGAGAGCCGAAGGCCGTGATGGGTCGCCAGCCTGAACCACTCGCAGGTGCCGGCGAGCTCTGGGTGGTGCCCAACCCCAGTGGTCTGAACGCCCACGAGACCGTTGTCTCGCTTGCCGCGGCCTACGCCGAGCCCGCGCGAGCCGCACGAGTGATCTGAGTCACACTCACCGCCTGAGGCGTGCTCCGCATTTCGACAACGTCAGTGTCAGTCTGTCTACGGTGCCAGGCGTGCCCCGGAAACTGACACTGTTCTGCCTGCTCCTGCCCATCGGACTGCTCGCGCCGCTCGCGGCGTCCGCGCCAGTCACGGCCGCTCCCGACCGCAACGACTACGTCTACCCGACGAATGCGGCCAAGGTGCACGGCTGGGGTCGCGAGGCGTGGGAAGACGAGTTCGAGAGCGGACCCCTGCGTCGCTCCTGGCTGGTGAACAAGCCGCGCTACGTGAACCAGCAGTTCGGTCAGCTCACCCTCGACGCCGGCCCCGACAGCGGAACCGTGACGGCCACCGCCGGCGACCACGCTGCCCGCTACGGACGCTGGGAGTCGCGCGTGCGCGCCAAGCAGTACGACAGCCGGGCAGCGGCTCGGTTCTACTGGGAGCTGGTGCCGGTCGGCAAGTTCCGTTGTGGCGCGAAGAGCATCGTGCTGGCCTCCTACCGCCAGGACGACCCGCGGGTGCACGGAGGCGTGCGCACCCTGCAGGGCACCCCGAACGGCAAGGGCCGCAACGGCGGACCCGTCGCGCGTGAGTATCACTTCAGCAAGCGACTGAACCTGAGCTCGGGCTACTTCCACACCTACGCCGTCGAGGTCACCACCGACCACATCACGTGGTTCGTCGACCGCGACGTCATCCGCACCGAGCGGCGCAAGGGCGCCCTGGACGGCACCAAGTACCGCGTGCGCTTCCGGATCGACGCGCCGGCCAAGAAGAAGACGATGGCCCGTTCGCGGCTGCAGATGGACTGGGTGCGCTACTACGACCTCGAGCGTCGGGGCACGCACTCGACCAAGGCGCCTCGCATGAAGCGCCAGCCCTACCGCAGCGCCTGCTGAGCGACGGCCCGCAGCCGCGCGGCACCGGCTACGGTTCGGCCGTGACCAAGTACATGTTCGCCCTGTGGGGCGCCGGCACCGCCGAACTGTTGGACGACTCCCCGCGGCGCGCCCTCGCCCAGGCGGGGGTGACCCGACTGCAGGTGAACCTCGACGACGAGCCGGTGGCGCAGGCAATGCGCATCCCTGCCAGTGATCCGGCGATCTCGGCGATCGTCAGCGTGTGGACCGACTCTGGGCCTGATGAGCTCGACGGGGTGCTACTGGTGCTCGACGAGCTCTCCGACCGCGTGGCCGGCTGGCAGGTTGACGAGCGCCGACCGATCGACCACCCCGAGGTGGGCGATGGCACGCGAGCCGATGCCCTGGCGAACACCGCCTTGCTGCGGCGTCCGGATGAGTTGACGCAGGAGGAGTGGCTGCACCGCTGGTTGGTCGACCACACGCCAGTGGCGATGGCCACCCAAGCCACGTTCGGCTACCTGCAGAACGTGGTGGTTGCCTCGGTGACGCCCGATGCTCCCCCGGTGGCCGCCCTGGTCGAAGAACTGTTCCCGACTGCGGGCATCACCGACATCCACGCCTTCTACGGCAGCGGTGGTGACGACGGCGAGCTCAACGACCGCATCACCCGACTGATGACCAGCGTCGGCCGGTTCGGCGCCGACCGCGGCCTCGACCTGGTGCCGTCGGGGCGATATCTGTTCGACCCCGCGGACTGCTGAGCAGCTAGAACCTCACCTTGCGCACGACCTTGCCACTGAAGTCGGCAGCGATGTAGGCGCCTTCGCTGTAGGCGTTGGTGGCGTAGGCCAGCACCCGAGCCCCGTCATCGTCGGGGAAGAGCGTCGACTTGCCGCGAACGATCAGGTAGAAGGAAGTGGGGTTGTCGACCATCGTCTTCACTCGACGCAGCAGTCTGAGGAACACCTCCGGCTTGAGCTCGGCCAGGTCGATGCGCTCCTCGGTCGAGGTGCTGAGCATGTCGCTGTCGCTCAGCTCGCCGTTCCAGTACAGACGCCTGCTGCGCTTGGTCGTGTCGTCTTCAGGCACGACGAACGAGGCGTACTCGGGGTAGAGGGTCGCGTCGAAGACGAGAGTGCTCCCGGTCCGCTCCTCGAGCGCGCCGAGCAGCTCGGTGAACCCGGACTCCGACAGCACATCGGCTTCGGACGGCGTGACATCAGGGATGTCGAAGTCGTCGAGGCCCTCAGTGAAGGTGTCGGTGATCTCGGCGAAGTCGTCGTTGAAGCTGGCGAAGGTGAAGATGCCGCCGATCACAAGCCCTCCCAAGGCGACCAGCGCGACCAGCACGCCCACCCAGCGCGTGGTGCCCGTGATCGAGGCGCTGAGGGTCGCGGGTTCAGCGACGGACGAGCCGTACGGCACGTGGGTCGGCGGCAACGTGTCGCGCTCGTCTGGCGGGGTCGGACCGCTGTCAGGCGTGTACGCCGACCACCGCTGATCGTCAGACTCGTTAGGGGGCTGTTCACCGCTCACGGGCTCAAAGTAGGCCCATCGACCGCTCGGCGGCGAGAGTCACCTACGTCACGCCGGCTCGACCCAGGCGAACGGCACCCGCACCACCTCTCGTCCGGCGCGCAGGTGATAGCTCGTGCGGCCTCGCTTGACGACCTTGCCCACGTGGCCCTGGTACTCCCCCGGCGCCGTCACCCGAGCGCGCGAGCCGACGCGCAGCAACACCAGCGGTTTGCCCGCGCGGACACGCTCCAGCTCGGCCTGGTAGTTGGGGTGTAGCTCGGCCGGTCGACCGTGGTGGGTCCAGGTGAAGACGTGGGCGAGATCGAAACGCGAGGAGCACTGACCGCACGTCATCACGCGTTCGGGGCGTCGGGTGCGGTTCAGCGAGTGGCCAGCCGAGCAGGTGCCCAGCCACGGGAGCATCAGCCCCGGACCCTCAGAGGTGAAGCACCGATTGCCGTCGCTGCCGATCAGCACCGCGATCTTGCGCCACGTCTTGTCGTGCCCGTGCCCCGGCCCTGCGAGGGCGTGCGCGATCTCGTGGAGGATCGTGTCGCGTACCTCGGCCTCGCTGTGCACCGCGGTCAGTGGCGCGCTGAGCCCGATGATCTTCCGGTCGAAGCGGCAGATGCCGGCGCGACGCTTGGCCGAGTCGTACTCGAGCGTCCAGCTCGGCGGCAGGTGGTGCGCAAGCAGGTCTTCACCCATCGCGAACGCGTCCCCCAGATCCATGACCGCCAGGCTAAGGGTCGGTGCCGACACCTCATCCACGACCGGCCGCGAGGAAGCCCTCGACGATCTCTGGCACGGTCAGGGCCACGTCGGCCGTCCAGCCGGGCTCGTCGGCTTGGAGCGGCTCGAAGGTCTGCAGCTGCGACGCCATCAGCTGCGGGGGCATGAAGTGCTGCTCGCGCTCGGCCTGACGTCGTCGCAGCAGGGCGGGGTCTCCGTCGAGCAGCAGCACCCAGGTGTCCTCGGCATGCCGACGAATCAGGTCACGGTGGCTACGTCGCAACGCCGAGCAGGCCACCACACCCGCCGGTCTGCCGGCCAGCCAGGCGGCGACGTGTCCCAACCACGGCAGCCGGTCGCTCTCCTCGAGCGGCACGCCCGCCCGCATCTTCGCCACGTTGCTCTCCGGGTGCAGGTCGTCGGCGTCGACAAACGGTCGGTCGAGCCGGGCCGCCAGGGCACGACCCACCGTCGACTTGCCGGCACCGGAGACGCCCGCGACGACGATCCGGGTCGGGGCCCGGCGGGCACCTTCATGCGACGACGACGTCATCGCGCAACGTTATCCACAGATTCGTCGGGCGGGCCCTGCCTCACACCCTGCGCAGGCAGGGTGAAGCACGTCGTACCGGACTCATTCTCGGGAGCCCTCCATGACCGACCTGATGCTCAACCTCGATCACACCGACTTGCACGACGTCCTCGCCGAGCTCCGCTCGACCCTCGACGACCTGCGCGAGACCCGGTCCCGCACCGACCGCGAGGTCGGCCACCTGCTCGACGGCGGGTGGCGCGGTCGGGCCGCCGACGGCTACCACGCGGGATGGCTCGACTGGCAGCATGGCTCCGACGAAGTGCTCGCCGCCCTGGCCGACATGGCTGACCTGATCGAGGCTCACCACCGTGACGTCACCGAGGTCGACCGCGACGTAGCCCGGGTGTTCAGCCGATGACGCCGACGACCTTCGCGATCGATCTCGACCAGCTGACCGACACGATCGCCATGCTCAGCGCAGCCGGGCACCGCTGCGACGACGCGCTCGACCTCATCGCCGCACGCATGGCGAGGTTGCACGGGTCATGGAGCGGGAGCACCGCCCTGGCGCAGTCCGTTTCTCAGGCCCGATGGGAGGCTGGCTTCGTCCAGATGACCGAGGGGCTGGCGGCCATGCGCGCCGCGGCACAGACAGCCGACCGCAACTACCGCGCGGCCGTCGATACCAACGTAAAGCTCTGGACGCTGTGACTCGGCTCGATCTCGTCGGTGTGGGCTACACCGAGGCGTTTCAGGTGTTGCGCGACGCCAACCAGTACGCGGCCACGCACCACACGCGTCTGACTGCCGACCTGACCGGCACCGGCGCGATGGCGGGTGATTCATCGTTCGCG
>JBAUWM010000515.1:0-1958 GCA_049583775.1 Nocardioides sp. | reverse complement strand
CTGGTTGGTCTACCGACTGCGCAACGGGCGCTCGCAGTTCCGCTGCTCGTGGTGGCGAGCACCGCCGCGGCCGGCATTCACGCCGCGGTCGCACCGCCGCACCTGCGCGAGCAACTGCTCTTCGGCGTCTTCTTCTTGCTCGTCGCCTGCGCCCAGGTGACGTGGTCGGCAGCCCTGCTGCACCAGCCTCGCCGGTCGCTGCTCGTGGCCGGCATCGTGGGCAACGGCGTTCTGCTGGCGGTGTGGGTGCTCACCCGCGTCGCCGGACTCCCGCTCGGCCTGATGTCGGAGCGGCACCCAGTCGGCGGCTGGGACGTCGTGTGCGCGCTCTGGGAGCTCGCCGTCGTCGTCACGTGTGTGCGACTGCTGCGTTCGACTACCGACGAGCCAGAGGCGTGCCCGACCTGGTTCGAGTGGCACCCCACCGCGCGCGGCGCCGCCGGCGCCGCCGCCGTCACCCTCGTGCTGCTCACTTTGATCGGAGCCCACTCATGACCAACCATCGTCCGCACTTGGAGTCGCGATGACCTGGCAGATCGCCCTGGTGGCCAACGCCATCATCATGATGGCCTACCTGCTGATCTCACTGGCGATCGTCATCCCGCTGGCGAAGAGCAATCAGCTGCGCACCAACCCGCTCGGCGGTGCAACTGCGGCGATCTTCTTCACCTGCGCCGTGCACCACGGCACTCACGCCGTGCACATGGCCATGCCCTGGTTCGTCGACGGCGACGACCGTGGAGTGGCGATGCGTCAGGCGTGGAGCTGGCCGTTGACCGTGTGGGACATCGTCGGCGCGGCCGTCGCCGTCTACTACTGGACACTGCGCCGCAACTACGGCTCACTCATGGAAGGCGCTCAGCTGTTCGAGGACATGCGCAAGCGCGAGCAGCAGGCCCTTGAGCTCAACGACTCCGTGCTGCAAGGCCTCGTCGTCTCGAAGATGGCCCTCGACCTCGACGAGATCGACAAGGCCCGAGCCGCGCTCGACACCTCGATCGAGTCGGCCAGTCGCATCATCACCGACCTGCTCGGCAACGAGCGATTCAACATCGAGCTGCTTCGCAGCGCACCGGCGGCGGTCGACCTCGGCACCCGCACCCGTGAAACCGAGGAGACCCCGTCATGACCGCAGCAGCTGCCAACCCGCGCCCCCTGCGCGTGGTCATCATCGACGACACCGATGACCTGCGTGAGCTCCTTGGCATCGCCCTGACGCGTGGCGGCTTCGAGGTCGTGGGCGAGGCCGGCGACGGCAGCCGCGGTATCGATGCTGTGCGAATGCACCGACCCGACGTCGTGCTGCTCGACCTGGCGATGCCGGTGATGGACGGCATCGAGGCGCTGCCCTCGATCCGGCGGCTGTGCCCGACCGCCAAGATCATCGTGCTGTCCGGCTTCGGGGCTCAGCAGATGTCGGCCCGCGCGGTCGCCGCCGGCGCCGACGGCTACGTGCAGAAGGGTGCTGCTCTCGGCACGATCCTCGACTACGTGCGCGACGTGGTCTCCGGCGCCGAGCGCCGACCCACCCCCCGCACCCTGGCGGTCGTGCCCGCCATTCCCAAGGGCGGTGGCTCGGCGGCGACCGCGAGCTCACTTCCCCACGCCGACCGTGTCGTGAAGGAAGCGCCCGCCATGCCCACAGCCACCCCGAGTCTGACCGACCCCGCCAGCGGTGCATCATCGAACGTCTCGGTCTTCGAGGCATTGCGAATGGCGCCCTTCGGCGTCCTTGAGCTGGCCGACGAGCCACTGTTCCGCGTTGTCCACGCCAACCCGATGGCCGCTCGCCTGCTCGGGTCTGACAAGACGGGCACCCCGCTCGCGATGAGCGCCCCCGAGCTGGCGTCGTTGGTGTCGTACCACCGCCTCGACGCCGATGCGTCGTTCGAGGTCGACCTCGAGGGCGGGCGGGTGCGAGCCGCGCTGCGGCGGACCGGCTGGTCGATCCTGGTGTT
>JBAUWM010000514.1:0-9515 GCA_049583775.1 Nocardioides sp. | reverse complement strand
TCGTTGTTGCGTGGCGTGAGCCGCTGCAGCTCGGGGCCGGGTCGGTGCAGCATCACCGTGCGCAGCCGTCCCACCTCGCTGTCGGCGCCGTGCGGTGCAGGAATGCTCATGCCAAGACCCTATTCGTCACGACACCAGCTCGACGAGGGTCAGCGTGGCGAGCACGAGACAGACGCCGGCCCCGACGTAGTGCAGCACGTGCAGGGCCACCACCCTCAGCAGGCTCCGGCCCACGATGACGGCGAGCGCGCTGACGGTCAGCAAGGCGGCCAGGGCGCCGATGAACACGGCGACCGGGGCCTCGTAGCGCGCCACCAGCGAGAGGGTGAGCAGCTGGGAGAGATCGCCCCACTCTGCAGCGAAGAGCACCAGGAACGACGCCAAGACAGCGCGCCAGCCGACCGCGGGCGCGGCCCGCTCCTCGAACTCTGAGCCATCGGCCTCCTGGTGGCTGCGGCCCTCGCGGAACAGCACGATCGCACCAACGACGAAGAGCACTACCGCCACCGTCTGCACGACCTCGGAGGGCAGGAACGATGCCGCGTGCCCCAGCAGCACGGCCACCGTGGTCTGCACGGTGAAGGCCAGGCCGACTCCGATCCACACCAGCAGTGGCCGGTACTTCGTGGCCAGCACCAAGGTGGCCAGGAAGGTCTTGTCGGGCAGCTCGACCACGAAGATCGCGGCAAAGGTCAGCACGAGAGCGGTCAGGTCCACCGGTTGATTCTCGCGCTCGGGTGCGTCGTGCCCAGCTCCGGGTGTCCGGGCGATCTACGGTGGCGTCATGGCGATGGCATTGGCAGCAGCTGCCTTGGTGCTCGCCGCATCGGCATTCGCGCTCTCGGTGGCGACGTGGCGTCCGCGCGTCGATCCTGCCGACGGCTCCGACCTACCCGCCGACGTCCACGGGCTGCGCCAGGAAGTGGCCGCCCTGCGGGCCGAAGTACGGGACGGGCTTCGCCATCTCGGCGTCGTTCGTTACGACGCCTACGACGATCTGGGTGGACGGATGTCGTGGAGCCTGGCCCTGCTTGACGACGCGGGCAATGGCGTCGTGCTGACGTCGATTCACGGCCGCAGCGACGCCCGCACCTACGTGCGCAGCGTTGCCGGATGGAAGTCTGAGCACGAGCTCTCCGCCGAGGAGCGTGAGGCGGTCACGGCCGCCCGCCCGTGAGCTCCTCGCTCATGGCGGCGACCACCGCCTCCAGTCCGCGCAGCGGGCGCACCATCACGGTGAACGACGTCAGGAGGCCGTCGGGGCCCCACCGCAACATGTCGATGCCGTGCACCGTGCGTCCGTCTACCTCGGCCTCGAACTCGAGGATGGCGCTGTCGCTGGAGTACCACTCCTCGCGGTAGACGAGCGTGGGGCCGAGCACCACGAGGGCAGCCGCGAGGTAGCCGGTCGTGAGAGCTTTGCCTTCTTGAGGCCGGTGGACAGCCGGCGACCGGAAGACGCAGTCGTCGGCGAGCAAGGCATCGAGGGCGGACGGATCGCGGGACTCGACCAGCGCATGCCACGCGGCGACCGGTGCGGGAGTTGAGGTCATCGACCCAGTAGACACCGAACAGCGACGGGCGCATCTCAGGCGTGACGAGCCCAAGCAGACAATCGACCACCGCTCTGCCCGGCACGCGGTAGCGTCGGGGTGGCGGTCTGGCTCGTAGGTCTGGTCGCTCGTCCCCACTGGACTTCCTGGAGGTTTGACGTGAGCAAGAACGACGTCGACGTCGAGCAGCAGCTGTCGTCGATCCCCATGTTCTCGGAATTGTCGAAGCGTCAGCGCAAGACCTTGGCCGACCGCGCCTCGGTCGTGCAGCACGTCGATGGCCACGCGGTGGCGGTCGAAGGCAAGGGGTCGCTGGCAATGCACGTGGTGCTCCAAGGTTCCGCCGAGGTCAGCAAGGACGGAAGCCGCACCGTGCGCACCCTCGGGGTCGGCGACTACTTCGGTGAGATCTCGCTCATCGACGGTAAGCCTCGGTCTGCCACCGTGACGGCGAAGGGTCCGCTCACCACCCTGGCCATCCCGCAGAACGCTGTGAAGACGCTGATGGACGATGACCCAGACTTCGTGCGTCACCTGATGTTGCTGGTGTGCGCCCGCTTGCGTACCGCCGAGCGCGCCCTCGACGAAGCGCTGCGAAGCACGGTCGAGTGATCTGAATCCCGGCTCCCCAGGGCACGGTGGCTCGGCGCGCCAAGCTCAGAGCTCGGCGAGACGGCTCGTCATCTGCTCGGTCCACAGCACGACCTGCTTGTTGCGAAAAAGCTCAAGGGCCGTACTGAGGAGACGTTTCTCCTCCGCGTCTCTCCCTGCCGCGCGAGCCGCCCGACTCAGCCAGCGAAGAACGTGCCCTTGGTACCAGGGCGAATCCCCACCGTCGATGGCCCGCTCGGCTTCGCGCGCGTACTGGGACGCCGACTCGTGGTCACCAGCGTCGGCGGCCACGAGCGCCCGACCGGTCGCCACGAGCGCCACCGAGAGCGCGTCGTAGGGCGAGGTCCATCCCGCCGCCTCCTCGAGCCGCGCGGCCAACGCGGCTACCGGCGCGCCGGCGTCGGCGGCATAGAGCACCCCCATCGCACGGTGGGTGCTGGCGAAACCCAGCTCGCCCGCGGCGACGAAGGCGTCCACCAGTAGGTTCGAAACCTCGACCGCCTCTGCGTCGCGGCCCAAAACCCGAAGGGCCTCGAAGTGCAGCACCATCGAGAGCGGATCCGCGGTTGCCTCGTTGGCGGCGAACTCGGCCACCACGTCGGACAACTCCGACGCTGAGTCCCTCTCGCCGCTCGCTACCCGCGCCAACAGCTCGCTTCCGCGAGCGTGCAGGACGCGCGAGGGCCCCCGAGCCGCGGCCGCTGCAGAGACCGCGCTCTCGACGGCGCGGCTCATGGGCGCAGGACCGAAGAAGGCGATGGAGAACGTCGACAGCTGAGCCACGCGCTGGTCGAGGGTGTCGCCAAGCTCGAGGATCCGCTGCAAGTCCTGGTGGTTCACACCCCACCGACCCGCCATGTTGTCAACGTCGAACAGGGTCCTGAGCGCGACGATGCTGCAGCGGGCATCGCCCACAGCATCTGCCAGCTGCAACAGTCGCTTGGCAGGCTTGACCAGTAGCGCGGGATCCAGCGGCTCTGCTCCAGCCATTCGGAGCTGGAGTCGGAGCACCGCCAGCAGGGCCGCGTCCAGCTCGGCAGTCTCCGGATGGGCCTCCCCGGTGACAAGCTCCAAGGCTTCGAGCGTCGGGCCGATGTCCCCGGCCCGGAACAACCCGAACTGGAGGTAAAGCAACCGCATCAGGTGCTGCCGACGAACAGGAACGGGCGGGCTCAGGTTGAGCACCGAGGTGAGCAGCGAAGCTGCCCCCTCGGTGTCGTCGCGCACTCGCGCATCATCTGAGGCCTCGATGGCAGCCCGCACCGCGTCCTCGGCCAAGGACGCGACCTGGTGAGAGCTGGATCCGAGCTCGGCCGCGCACCTGGCGGCTTGCGCAAGGTGATGGGCGACAAAGGCCAGGGTGGTCGATCCGCCTTCGTCCGGGTGGGCGACCAGGTGGTCGGCCAAGCGTTGGTGCAGGTCGATGCGCGTCGTCTTCGGCAGCGCGTCGTAGGCCGCTTCTCTGATGAGGAGGTGCCGAAAGGTCCAGGTGTCGCCCTCGACGCTACGCACCCGACGCAGCAGGTCGCGACGGGCCAGGGCAGCGAGCAGCCGCGGTGTCGAGTCATCGGCCGACTCTGCCAGTCGCTGTGCCTGTGCGGTCGTCAGCTCCAACCCGATCACCGAGATCCGTGAGAGGCAGCTGCGCTCGTCGCTGGGCAGGCGTTCGATCCGTGCAGCGAGCAGCGCCGAGACGCTCGGCGGCACCTCAAGCTTGGCCGCGTCGCCGATGAGCCGCCAGCCATCGCCCTCCGGCTCCAGCCGAGCGGTTTCCACGAGGTGGGTGGCGATCTCCTCCACAAAGAGCGGGTTGCCACCCGACCAGCGCTCGACGGCGTCAACGACCGCTGGGTCGAGCGAGCCGCCCACGATGGCCGCCACGGAAGCAGCGGTGTCGTCGCGCCCGAACGGCTCCAAGCTCAGTGAGACGGCGTTCGCCGCGCCGCCGGCCCAGCCCGGGTGCGTGTCGAGCAGCTCGGGGCGGGCCTGGCACACCAGGAGCAGCGGCAGGTCGGCGACCTCGTCCCGCACGTAGACCAGCAGGTCGACCAACGCTGTGTCGGCCCAATGGAGGTCATCGATGTCGATCACCAGCGGTCCAGCCAGCGCCAGTTGTTCCAGCAGGAGGGTCACTGCCCACGAGGTCTGGTCGGCCGCTCCGGGCTCCCCACCCTTGCCCAGCACCGGCAACAACAAGCCGACCGCGTCCGGATCGGGCACCAGCTGACCGAGCGCATGAGCGGTGACCTCCGGAGACTCCGATCCGTCGAGGCTGGCGGCGTCTCGAAGTACTTGCACCACCGGCCAGTACGACGTGCCTTGGCCGTAGGAGACACAGCGTCCGGTCAGCACCCGCGCCCGACCATCGAGACGACTGAGGAACTCCGCCACCAAGCGCGTCTTCCCAAGGCCGGGGCCCCCGAGGATCGTGACGACGTGCCCGCGTCCGGTCTCGATGGTTCGGTCCAGGGCATCCTGGAGAACCCGAGTCTCGCGCACTCGCCCCACCAGCGTGGCCTCGAGCCGTCGACGGAGTCCGGGGGCTGAGCTGTCCACGTCCAGGAGTCGGTAGGCCGCGACCGGCTCGGCCTTGCCTTTCGCGTGAATCGGATCGACCGGTACAACGCGCACGGCGTCCTTCACGAGTGCATAGGTAGAACCCCCGATCAGCACCTCGCCTGGCGCGGCGGCCTGCTCGAGCCGGGCTGCGGTGTTGACGGCGTCGCCGGTGGCGAACGATCCGCCAGCCCGTGAGTCGCCGGTGATGACCGGTCCGGTGTTGACTCCGGTTCGCACCTGGAAGCCCACGCCCATGTCGGCCATCAGGTCGTCGGAGAGTTGGCGCACGTCGGCCACAAGCTGGTGGGCGGCTCGCACGGCGCGCAGGGCGTCGTCCTCGCGCACCTCGGGCACCCCGAAGACGGCCAGCACGGCATCGCCCACGAACTTCTCCACCGTTCCGCCATGTGCCTCGATGGCCGCGCGGGCGAGGTCGAAGTACCGGCCCATCACGGCCCTGAGCGCCTCGGGGTCGAGACGCTCACCGAGGGCGGTCGAACCGGTCACGTCGGTGAACAGCAGAGTCACCGTCTTGCGGGCTTCCGCGGAGTGCGCCGCCACGACGGGGGTGCCGCACTCGAGGCAGAACCGAGCTCGCTCGGGGAGGTCAGCCCCGCAGTGCGTGCAGGTGCGCACCCCGAGAGCCGTAGCCATGAGGGAAACCTACGCGTCCCAGCTCCAAGTCCGTGGCCGATCCGCGTGGCTGGCAGCGCAAGTGCGCGCGATCTCCCCGCTGGATCCCCAAAGAGTCTTGGCCGAGGCAACCAACTCGGCCGTTCAGACGTAGTACGTGACATGACCTTCTTTCTCGGGCGTGCCGCCCCCCTGCTCGTGCTGAGTGCCCTTGGTCTCTGCGTCACCGCGTGCGGGGAGGCCGGGCAGGTATCAGCGCCTGCCACCGGGCCCGTCCCTACCTCCGCCACGTCCTCGCCGGCCACCGTGCCGAAGAGCGATCGATCACCGGCTCTCTTTCCCGAGGCTCGGACGCCGGAGCTGCCCGTCGGGGAACAGCTGGAGACCGAGTCGGGGGCGAGCGTGGGGCTGGAGGTCCGTGTCGGCAGCGACGCGTCCGGCGACAGCGTCGAGGAACAGGTGCAGCTGGTCGTCAACCAGGGCGGCGAGCGCCTGGCCGCTCCTGTTCCGGCCGGCTGGGCCCCGACCCTGGTGGCCGTCCCGATCCAGCTGGGACAGGCCGGAGTCGGCTACCTGGTCAAGCAGGAAGGCGGCGACTCGACGACCCTGAGCCTGTACGTGCGTTCGGGCAGTCAGCTCGTGGTCGCTACCCCTGCCAGCGAGGTGCCCTTCGGCGGCGGCTTCGCTGAGGAGACCTCGCAGGCCTACCGCACGTGGGTGGGCCCGCGCGGCTCTGTCCTGACCACCGGGGTGAGCCCGATGTTCGATGCCAGCACGGTGCGTGTTTTCACCTGGGAGGTCTCAGGGCCGCGCAAAGGGGCCGCGCAGACCGGCGCCCCGCGCGTCGAGCTGGTGCCGACCGACCACGGAACCTTCTGCCAAGACCGCCGAGGCGCCATTCGCGAGTGCTAGCGCGGCACTCGTACCAGGAGTCGTCCGTGGATGCACTCCATGTGCAGCTCCTTGCCCGGACCGATGGAGTCGCCGTCGAGCTGGCGCGGTGTGGCCACCGCTGCCCGAATAGACACCGTGCGGCCGGTCATCCGGTTGATCGTGTCGTCGGTCCGCGAGCGTTTGGCGAGCACACGGACGGCCAGCGGGATCCACGACAGGAAACGGCGCGGGTAGAGCACCACCACGTCGAGCAGACCGTCGTCGATCGAGGCGTCGGGCAGCAAGGGCATGCCGGCCTGCAGGTAGCCGACGTTGCCCACGAGCACCGTGCGCGCACGATGCTTGGTGTACTCGCCGCCGTCGAGGGAGATCTCGACCTTGGTCACGGGGAACATCAGCGACTTGAGACCCGAGATCACGTAGGCGAGCCAGCCGAGCTTCTTCTTGATGTCCTCGTTGACGCCCTCCATCAGCGCGGCGTCGAACCCCATGCCGGCCATCACCATGAAGTGGCTGTCCTCGATGTCGTCGCCGGTCACCGACACCATGTCGATGGCGCGGTCCTGGCCGGTGAGCGCGATGTCGATCGCTGCGCGGAGGTAGAGCGGAATGTCGAGGTTGCGTGCCAAGAGGTTGCCAGTGCCGGCCGGAATGATCCCGACGGGGATGCCGGTGCCAGCCAGCTCGGCGCAGACCTCACGCACGGTGCCGTCGCCCCCGCACACGATCACCAGGTCGGCGCCCTCGACCGAGGCGAGCTCGGCCTGACCGGTGCCCGAGTCCTCGGGAGTCGTCAGGTGCCAGCTCGGCTCGCGCCACCCGGCGTCGCGGGCCATGCCAGCCAACGTGTCTTGGAAGGCCCCGACGTCCTCGACCTTGATCGGGTTCAGCACGACCGCCAGTCGGCGGCTCGACGGCACGGCCTGGGGTAGCGGATCGATCTTGGCGGCATGGCTGCGCGGCAGCGGGCTGTAGAGCGCCAGCCCGATCAACACCATTCCCGCGCCGAGCGCGGCGCCGGCGATGACGTCGCTGGGGTAGTGGCGCCCCAGGAGAATCCGGTCGAGGGCGACCAGGCCGGCGACCACGGTCATCGCGGCGCCGAGGAGTCGGCGGATGTTGGCGCGTCGTACCAGCATGACCAGCAGGACGATCACCACGCCGGTGAACGCGGCGACCGACGAAGCGTGCCCCGAAGGGAACGCGTGGTTGTCGAGCAGGTCCTCCGGGCTCTGCCAGCCCGGGCGGTCTCGCCCGATGGCGAGCTTCAGCCCGGTGGTCGCTGCGCTGGTCGCGACCATGACCCCCGCCGTGAAGTACGCCGCGCGTCGGTGGTTCTTCACGAACAGCGCGACGGTGAGCACGACGGTGTAGATCGTCATCCCGACGGTGCCGAACACGTCCTCCACCAACAGCAGCAGGTTCCTGAGCCCACCCTCGTCAATCGCCCACGTGCCCGCCGATTCACCCCGTTGGTCGAAGTCCACCAGCCAGCCCCAGTCGTTGCCGAACGCGGCCGCGAGCACTGCCACGAACGTGAGGCAGGCGCCGGCCCACGAGAGCTGGACGGCGCGCGAACGGTCGAGCACGAAGGTTCCTTACTGGCAGGTAGTGACGGCTCGCACAGTATGGCGAACCGGCCCTCGCGCCACCGAGCCGGAACTCGTTCGAGACGGGTCGGTGTCGACGGATAGCCTCACAGACATGATCGACGCCCGAATCCTGCGAGACGACCCCGACCGCGTGCGTGCCGCCCAGGCCAAGCGCGGTCTGTCGGACGAGGTGGTCGACCGGGCACTCGCCGCTGATGCTGCACGGCGCGCGGCGATCGCGACGTTCGAGGCCAAGCGGTCGGAGCAGAAGCAGCTCGGCAAGCTGATCCCGCAGGCCCAGGGTGAGGAGAAGCAGACGCTCCTCGCGCAGACCAAGACGCTGGCCGCCGAGGTGAAGGAGGCCGAGGCGGCTCAGGTGACCGCAGACGAAGAGTGGTCGGCCACCCTGCTCTCGATCCCCAACCTTGCTGCCGAGGAGACCCCGCCCGGTGGCGAAGACGACTTCGTCGTGCTCGAGACGATCGGCACCCCGCGCGACTTCGCTGCCGAGGGTTTTGAGCCACGCGACCACGTCGAGCTCGGCCGGATGCTCGGCGCGATCGATCTTGAGCGCGGGGCCAAGGTCTCCGGCTCGCGCTTCTACTTCCTCACCGGCGTCGGCGCCCAGCTCGAGCTGGCGCTGATCAACCTCGCGATGGAGCAGGCGCGCAACGCGGGCTTCACGCAAGTGATCGCCCCGTCGCTGGTGCGCCCGCGGGCCATGGACGGCACCGGCTTCCTCGGCCAAGCCGCCGATGACGTCTATCGCATCGAAGGCGAAGACCTCTACCTCGTAGGCACCTCGGAAGTGCCGATGGCGGCCTACCACTCCGACGAGATCCTCGACTCCGCCTCGCTGCCGCTGCGCTACGCCTCGTTCAGCCCGTGCTTTCGCAAGGAGGCTGGCTCGCACGGCAAGGACACCAAGGGGATCATCCGAGTCCACTGGTTCGACAAGGTCGAGATGTTCGTCTACACGACCACCGAGGAGTCCTTCGCCGAGCACCAGCGCCTGCTCGACTGGGAGAAAGAGTTCCTCGACAAGCTCGAGCTCGCCTACCGCGTGATCGACGTCGCCGCCGGCGACCTCGGCCTCTCCGCCATCCGCAAGTTCGACTGCGAGGCGTGGATTCCCACCCAGGGCAAGTACCGAGAGCTCACCTCCACGTCCAACTGCACCGAGTTCCAGACTCGACGACTCGATACCCGCGGTCGTTTTCCCGAGGGTGTGCGCCCGATCAGCACCCTCAACGGCACCCTGTGCGCGATGACCCGCACGATCGTCGCGATCCTCGAGACCCACCAGCAGGCCGATGGGTCGGTGCGGATTCCCGAGGCGCTGCGTCCGCACATGGGCGGCCTCGAAGTCCTCAAGCCCGTGGCGCCGTAGATGGTTGAGGTGCGAGCGGAGGGCCGTGCGGTGGTTGAGGTGCGAGCGGAGCGAGCCTCGAAACCATGCACCCGTCCCCAGGGGTTTCGAGGTTCAGCGCTGGCGCGCTTCACACCTCAACCATCGGTGGTTGAGGTGCGAGCGGCGAGGTCCCCGGTGGTTGAGGTGCGAGCGGAGCGAGCCTCGAAACCATCCACCCGGTGTGAAGGGTTTCGAGGCTCAGCGCTGACGCGCTTCACACCTCAACCATCGGTGGCGGCCCATGGCTGAGAAACCCTGGAG
>JBAUWM010000513.1:0-4411 GCA_049583775.1 Nocardioides sp. | reverse complement strand
GGTCGGCGCTGTCCCGGCCTACGCCGGCATCCCGCTCACCACGAAGGACCACCGCGAGGTGGCCGTGGTGACGTGTGGTGACAAGGTCGACTGGTCGCAGTACGCAGACGGCCGCACTCTGGTGCTGCTCTCGGCTGTCGGCCAGATTGGCGACATCGCCAAGGAGCTGGTGGCCGCTGGCCGCGCGGCTCAGACCCCGGTCGCGATGACCCGGGTCGGCACCACCACCGAGCAGCAGACCGTCATCTCCACGCTCGAGCGGGTCGCCGTCGACGCCCGCGCAGCACGGATGGCGCCGCCGGCGATCATCGTGGTCGGCGAGGTCGTCAACCTGCGCGAGACCCTGTCGTGGTTCGAGACCAAGCCACTGTTCGGCTGGCGGGTGCTGGTGCCGCGCACCAAGGACCAGGCCGCGTCGCTCTCCATCGGGCTGCGGGGCTTCGGCGCCGTGCCCGAGGAAGTGCCGACGATCTCGGTCGAGCCGCCGCGCAACCCGATGCAGATGGACAAGGCCGTGCGCGGCCTGGTCGAGGGTCGCTACGAGTGGATCGCCTTCACCTCGGTGAACGCGGTCAAGGCCGTGCGCGAGAAGTTCGAGGAGTACGGTCTCGACGCTCGCGCTTTCTCAGGCCTGAAGATCGCAGCCGTCGGTGAGAAGACCGCCGCCGCGATCGCGGCCTGGGGCCTGCGCGCCGACCTGATGCCCTCGGGCGAGCAGTCGGCTGCCGGACTCCTCGCCGACTGGCCTGAGTTCGACGACCTGCTCGACCCGATCAACCGGGTCTTCCTGCCGCGCGCCGACATCGCCACCGAGACGCTCGTGGCCGGTCTGATCGACCTGGGCTGGGAGTGCGACGACGTCACCGCCTACCGGACCGTGCGGGCCACGCCGCCGCCGGCTCCGGTGCGCGACGCCATCAAGACCGGCAAGTTCGATGCGGTGGTCTTCACGTCGTCCTCGACCGTGCGCAACCTCGTCGGCATCGCCGGCAAGCCGCACCCCTCGACGGTGATCGCCGTCATCGGGCCGGCCACTGCCAAGACGGCCGAGGAGCACGGACTGCGGGTCGACGTGCTCGCGCCGAGGCCGGACGTCGATGAGCTGGTCAGCGCCCTGGCTGACTTCGGCGCCTCGCGTCGCGTCGCGATGGTCGAAGCGGGTGAGCCGGTCACCAAGCCGTCCGACCGCAAGCCGTCGGCGCGCCGGAAGACATCGTCGGCGCGGTGATCACGGTGCCGACGGTCGTCCGACCTCGTCGTCTCCGCACGACGCCGGCGCTGCGGCGGCTGGTGGCCGAGACGTCCCTGGAGGCCCGGCAGCTCGTGCTGCCGGTGTTCGTGCGCGAGGGACTCACCGAGCCGCGACCCATCAGCTCGATGCCCGGCGTCGTCCAGCACACGCGCGACTCGCTGCGTGCGGCAGCGACCGAGGCTGCCGGGTTGGGCCTCGGCGGGCTCATGTTGTTCGGCATCCCTGAGCACAAGGACGCGACTGGCTCGGGCGGTGTTGACCCCGAGGGAATCCTGAACGTTGCGATCCGCGACGTCGTGGCCGAGGTGGGCGACGCGATCCCGGTGATGGCCGACCTCTGCCTCGACGAGTTCACCGACCACGGCCACTGCGGTGTGCTTGACGCCGAGGGGCGCGTCGACAACGACGCAACGCTGACGATCTACGCCGAGATGGCGCGCGCTCAGGCGGCGGCAGGCGTCGACCTGGTCGGTCCGAGCGGAATGATGGACGGCCAGGTGGCCGCCGTGCGCGCGGCCCTCGACGGCGAGGGGCACACCGACGTCGCGGTGCTCGCCTACTCGGCCAAGTACGCATCGGCCTTCTTCGGTCCGTTCCGCGAAGCCGTCGACTCCTCCCTGCAAGGAGATCGGCGCACCTACCAGCAAGACCCGGCCAACGGCCGCGAAGGCGTCCGCGAGGCGTTGCTCGACGTCGAGCAGGGCGCCGACATCGTGATGGTCAAGCCGGCCCTGGCCTACCTCGACGTGCTGCGCCAGGTGCGCGACGCCGTCGACGTGCCGGTCGCTGCCTACAACATCTCCGGTGAGTACGCCATGGTTGAGGCAGCCGCCGCCAACGGGTGGATCGATCGTGAGGCCGCCATCATGGAGACGCTCATCTCGATTCGGCGCGCTGGCGCCGACGTCGTGCTGACCTACTGGGCCGCCGAGGCAGCGCGCTTGCTCGCGCGCTGACCCCGGCCTCTCCTCAGGCGCGTCAGCGCTTGATGTTGATCAGGTCATCGAGCACCTGGTCGGACGTCGTGATCACGCGCGAGCTGGCCTGGAAGCCGCGCTGGGCGAGGATCAGGTTGGTGAACTCGGCCGCGAGGTCGACGTTCGACATCTCGAGGGCACCCGCGGTGATGGAGCCGCGGCGGCCGATGCTCGAGACCTCGATCTCCGCCGGTCCGGAGTTCGCCGATTCACGGAACATGGTCTCGCCGGCACGCTCGAGCCCCTGCGGGTTGTTGAAGTCGGCCAGCGCCAGCTGGGCGATGTCGCGCTGAATGTCGTCGGAGAACACACCGCGCAGCGTGCCGTCTGAACCAAACGTGAACGACGTGAGCTCGACCCCGACGGGCACAGGTGGCTGCAGGGCTGCCGTGTCGAGGCTGATGTCGGCGGGAGCGCCGGTGGGCAACCCCGCTGCGTCCAAGGCGAAACCCTGCACGCGGGCCCGGGACGCGTTCACCAAGGTGCCGGTCTCGTCGAACGTGAACGCCCCCGCGCGGGTGTAGAGGTTCTGGCCGTTCATCGCGACGACGAACATGCCGTCGCCGTTGAGCATCAGGTCGGTCGAGCGTCCGGTCAGCTGCGCCGAGCCCTGACCGAGGTTGCTCACGGTCGCGGCGAGCTGCACGCCGAGGCCCACCTGGATGGGGTTCGTGCCACCGCGTGCGGTGCTCGATCCCGAGGCCCCGGTGAGCATCTGGTTCAGCGTGTCGGCGAAGACGGTGGTGCTGGACTTGAAGCCGATGGTGTTGGCGTTGGCGATGTTGTTGCCCGTGACGTCGAGCATGGTCTGGTTGACGCGGAGACCGCTGATGCCGGCGAAAAGTGAGCGAAGCATGAAACTGTCCTCTCAGAGGGTGGTGCTGGATGGGTCGGTGGGGACGTCGTCGCCGATCGGCGCCTCCGTCGTAGGCGATGAGGCGGCCCGGCCGTGGACGGTCAGGACCGCGCCGAGTGAGACGTCGTCCTCGCCGATGGTCAGCGTGGGTCCGTCGACTCCGAAGGTGACGCTGTCGACGGTGCCGCTGGTGGTGGTGCCGTCGGCGTTTGAGTACGTGACCTCGTGGCCGACCATGCTGCTCGCCCCGAACGCGAGCTGAGCCGACAACAGCAGGGCCGTCTGGTCGGCGACTTCCTGCAGCTTCTCCAAGGACGTGAACTGGGCCGACTGCGCCAGGAACTCGCCGCTGTCGGCCGGATTGAGCGGATCCTGGTAGCGCAGCTGCGCGACGAGAAGGTCCATGAACATCTGCTTGTCAGCCTTCGCGGACGCCGCACCTGGTGCGGGCATCAGCGCTTGCAGACCGGTGTTCACGACCGCCTCCGTGGCGGGGATGGACATGCCTCCTCCTCACATGGTCACGTCGAGCCGCTCGCGGCTCGGGGTGACCTGGTCGGTGGGCGGTGGCGAGATGGCCACCCCCCGGATGCCGTCCATGGCGCGGTTGTCGGGAGAGTCGGCGGGCATCCGTGCCTGCCGTCCTCGATCGCGGCGGGCACTGTCGGAGTGCGGTCCGCCGGACATCTGGTACTGCTCGTGGTACGTCTCGCGTTGGCCAGGGTCGAGCAGCGTTCCTGGCGAGGCGGGTGTCACGGGAGCTGTCGCGACGGGCGGCGACACGGCCTCGCGCACCGTCACCTTCACGTCGCCGTGACCTTCGAGCAGCCGCCGCAGCTCGGGCGACCCCTCGCTCAGGGCCAGCCGCGCCGCATCGGTCCCTGCCGAGAGCCGCACGTGGACGGCATCGCCGCGCATGCTCAGCGTGACCCGAACTTCGCCGAGCGCCTCAGGCGCCAGGCGCAGCGTGACGTGCTGGGTGGGCTGGTTGCGCGGGCCGGTGGTCACCAGCCGCTCGACCTCGGCGAACACCTGGTGGGTCGCGCTCGGAACTGGGGTCATTGCTGGAGCTGGTGCTGGTGCTGGAGCTGGAGCTGGCGCGGCGCCCGACATGGCAACGGGAGTGGACGCCGTCGTCGGGGCGGGCGCTGGCGCAGTCGCCGGCTGCTGCTGCGTGTTGCCTGACTCTGGCCGGACCTCTGAGCCAGCATGCGATCCACTGGCTGACCCACCGGCTGACCCGCCAGCTGACTCCTCCGCTGAGGGCGGCGCGACCTCCACGGTGGACTCGGCCTGCGTGGGCTCGAGTGGGGTGCCGGGAGCGAC
>JBAUWM010000512.1:0-6608 GCA_049583775.1 Nocardioides sp. | reverse complement strand
AGCAGCGCCGCAGCGACCGCCAGCCCCGCGCTCCACAGCACCAACATCGCCGTGCTGGCGAGCGACTGAAGGAAGTGCCACGGGGTGTGCAACAGCAGTTGGGCGCCGTCGTACCAACGCCGGCCCCGCTGTTGGCGACGCGCACCCACCGCGCTGGCCGCGAGCGAGCCGCTGCGCAGGATCCACACCACCAGCACCACCACGGAGAGCGCGAGCCACGGCACCGCGGCACAGGAAGCCGCCACTAGCACCCCCAGACTGACAGTGAGCAAGCCGCGCCGGACCCGCTGAGGCCAGGGTGCCGCCGGCTCAGGCAGGTCGACCGGGACGACGCGCGGCCACCCGTCGTCGTAGCCAGGGCGACGAATCGGCTGATGCTCAGTGAGCAGCCGAGTGCCGCCGTCGCCGAGCCGCGTCGTCGGGTCAGAGGAGTCGACCCAGGTCGGGGCATTCTCGGGCAGCAGGTCGCCGTGGGCTTGGGCGGCCAGGGCCAGCGGCACCGTGAACGGGTCAGGCTCAGCCGTGGGTTGCTGAGTCGACGCGGCCGTCACAGGTGGGGCCGACAGCAACGGGGCTGGCCGGGTGGTCTGTGGGCCGAGCCATGCGAGCAGCTGGTCGAGCGTCGGACGTCGGCCCGGCTCGGGGTCGAGGGTCGCAGCCACGACCTCTCGGAGCGGCGAGGCCAGCCCGCTGACGTCGAACTCGCCGCGGCGAACCCGGTCCATGATCGCCATCGAGGGCCCGCCGCCGAACGGTGCTCGGCCCAGACCGGCGAAGGCGACGGTGGCTCCCCAGGAGTGCACGTCGGAGGCCGCCGTGGCGTCGTCGCCGTAGAGGATCTCGGGAGCCAGATAGCCCGGCGTGCCGAGCAGCCAGCCGGTGTGCGTGAGCCGTGGGTCGTCGGCCACGCGGGCCAGCCCGAAGTCGATCAAGATCGGAGTGCGCCCTTCGAGCAGCACGTTCGACGGTTTGACGTCGCGGTGCAGCACCCCGACGGCGTGCACGGCCGCGAGCGCCTCGGCGAGGCATCCGGCGAACCAGAGCAGGTCGTGGCCGGCGATGGCCCCTTCGGTGTGCACGTGGTCGTGGAGCGAGAGTCCCGGCACGTACCGGGTGGCGACGTAGGGCACCGGTGCCCACGGGTCGGCGTCCAGCACCTCGGCAACCCACTTGCTGCGCACCCGCTTGAGCGAGGCGACCTCGCGCGCCAACCGTTGTCGCGCCTCGTCGTCGCCCACGATGTGCGGGCGGAGCACCTTGAGCGCCACCCGATCGCCCGAGGGACGCCGGGCGAGGTGCACCACGCCCATCCCGCCCTCACCGATCTTGGCCAGCAGCGTGTAGTCGCCCACCTGGGCGGGTGGCTGGCTCGTCACGCCGCGAGATTACCCGCGTCACCGGCCCAGCCATCGGACGCAGGTCGCGCCGGAGGCTCAACAAAGGTTAGCCTCACCTTTGTTATGACAGCTCTCGAATCCCGCCGCGTCGATACCGCGGTCAGTGCCCCACCGCGCCAGGGCTCGCTGGCCGGCATCGCGCTGCTCGGGCTGGCTCTGCTGATCGTCAGCCTGCTCAGCTTGGCCATCGGCTCGCGCGACATCGCACTGAGCCGGGTGATCGACGTGCTGATGAACCCCGATGGCTCCACCGAGGCCACCATCGTGCGCGAGCTACGCATCCCCCGCACGGTCGTCGGCATCGTGGTCGGTATCTGCCTCGGCGTCGCAGGCGCGCTCATGCAGGGCCACACCCGCAACCCGCTCGCCGAGCCCGGCCTGCTCGGCGTCAACGCTGGCGCGGCTTTCGCCGTGGTGCTCGGCATCTACGCCTTCGGCGTCACCGAGCCCCTGGGCTATGCGTGGTTCGCGCTGGCCGGCGCCGGCATTGCGGCCACCGTCGTGTTCGCCATCGGTTCGACCCGTCGGGGCCCCGACCCAGTCACGCTGGTGCTCGCCGGCACCGCAGTGACCATGCTCGTGAGCGCCTTCACCCAGACCATCCTCCTGCGCGACATCACCACCCTGAACGAGTACCGGTTCTGGGTGGTCGGTTCGGTCAACGGCCCCAAGCTCGAAGTGCTGGTGCAGCTGGCTCCGTTCATGGCTGGCGGACTGCTGATCGCCGCGGCCAGCGCCAGCGGACTGAACATGCTCCAGCTCGGTGACGACGTCGCCCGCTCGTTGGGCATGAACCCCGGGCGACACAAGGCCGCTGGCATCGTCGCGGTGATGCTCCTCTCGGGCGGGGCCACCGCCTTGTGCGGCCCGATCACCTTCCTGGGCCTCGTGGTTCCACATATCGCGCGCTATCTCGGAGGCGTCGACTACCGCTGGGTCGTGCCGTACGCCGGCCTCGTCGGCGGGCTACTGATCGTGGTGGCCGACGTGATCGGGCGCGTCGTCGTGCGTCCGGGCGAGCTGCAGGTGGGCATCGTGATGGCGCTGGTCGGCGGACCGGTCTTCATCTTGCTGGTGCGTCGACTGAGGCTGGTGTCTTTGTGAGCGTGATGTCGATCTTGACCAGCCCGAAGACGGCGACCCAGCCCGTTCGAGTCGGGGCGGTGTCGTGGCGGGTGCCGCTGCGCGCGGGCGTCGTGGCGGTCGGGGCCACGGGCGTTCTCTTCGTGCTCGTCGTGCTCGACCTCGCGCTCGGCGAGGTCGAGATCCCCTTCACCACCACCGTGAGCACCATCTTCGGCGGCGGCGACGCGGGCTCGCAGTTCATCATCAACGAGCTGCGACTCCCCCAGACCATGGTCGCGCTCCTCGTCGGCGTGTGCCTCGGGCTCTCCGGCGCGCTGTGCCAGACCTTTGCCCGCAACCCGCTCGCCAGCCCCGACATCATCGGCGTCACACAAGGCGCGTCGGTCGGCGCCGTCGCCCTCATCGTGATCACGGGCGGCAGCGGCTACGGCGGCGGCATCATCGGCGGCACCTTGCAGACCCTGGGACTCCCGCTGGCTGCCTTCACCGGTGGTCTCCTCACCGCCGCCGCGCTGTACGTGCTCTCGTGGCGTCGCGGCATCGACGGCCAACGGCTGGTGCTGATCGGGATCGGCATGGGCGCCGCGCTGCTCGCGATCGTCGAGTGGCTGCTCATCCGCGCCCGCATCCAGGACGCCGCCAGTGCCCAGGTGTGGCTGAACGGCTCGCTCAACGCTCGCGGTTGGGACCAAGCCAAGCCGGTGATGCTCACGCTCCTGGTCTTGGTGCCTTTGTCGTTCTCGCTCGTGCGTCACCTCAACGTGATGCAGCTGGGCGACGACTCCGCTCGCACCCTGGGCCTCAGGCTGCAGACCACGCAGCTGCTGATCTTGCTCAGCGCGGTCGGCCTCGCCTCCATCGCGGTCTCGGCGTGCGGCCCGTTGGCCTTCGTGGCCCTGGTCGTGCCCCAGATCGGGCTTCGACTCACGGGCGGATCGCGGCCTCCCTTGTTGGTCTCGATGATCCTCGGCGCGTGCCTCGTGGTCAGCGCCGACCTGATCACCCGCGTCGTCCTGCCCTTCGCCGTTCCTGCAGGCGTGGTGACCGCGGTGGTCGGCGCGCCCTATCTGATCTGGCTCCTCGTGAGAGCTAACCGAAAGGTCTCAGCATGAACCCCCAGATGAGCACGTCCCCAGCGCGACTGCGCGCCGAGCAGATCACCGTCGGCTACGGCATGACGCCAGTGATCGCTGACCTGACCTTCGACGTTCCCGACGGCAAGGTCACCTCGATCATCGGCCCCAACGGTTGCGGCAAGTCGACCCTGCTCCGCACCCTTGCGCGGCTGCTCAAGCCCACCTCCGGTCAGGTGCACCTCGACGGCGACCCGATCGCGTCGATCTCGACCAAGGAGATCAGCAAGCGGCTGGCGCTGCTCCCGCAGAGCCCGATCTCACCTGAGGGGTTGCTCGTGCGCGACCTCGTCGGCCGGGGGCGCCACCCGCACCAGAAGTGGTTCAGCCAGTGGTCGCCCGACGACGAGCAGGTCGTCGAGGCAGCCCTGCGGATGACCGACACCCTCGACTTGGCTGACCGTCCGATCGACCAGCTCTCGGGCGGACAGCGCCAGCGGGCCTGGATCGCGATGACGCTGGCCCAAGACACCGACCTGGTGTTGCTCGACGAGCCCACCACGTTTCTCGACCTCGCCCACCAGATCGAGGTGCTCGACCTGGTCACCCGGCTCAACCGCGAGCGTGGCCGCACTGTCGTGATGGTGCTGCACGACCTCAACCTGGCCGCGCGCTACAGCGACGTGATCGTGGTGATGAAGGACGGCGCCATCGTCGGCCAGGGCGCCCCCACCGAGATCTTCACCGAGACGATGCTCTCCACCGTCTTCGGCCTGGATGCCGACATCCTGCCCGACCCGCGCACGGGGCTTCCGATCCTCGTGCCGGTCTCCTCGGCCGCAACAGCGGTCGCCTTCGCCTGAGTCCAAAAACAACGCTGACCCGTCCCCTGGAGGAGACGGGTCAGCGTGAAGGTGGGTCAGGGAGTGGCCACCGGCACCTCGGTGCTGGCGTCGCCGTCGACCGCTGCGGCGAGCTGGGGCACGTAGCGCTCGAGCACGTACGGCAGCGCCAACGTGTTCGTGAAGCTGTGCGCCACGTAGTAGGCGCCGTCGCCGTCAGTGATGTCGACCCAGCGTCCCTGGTCGAAGGCGGTGGTGCCCTCGTAGACCTTGGCGACGTCCTCCTCGGCCAGGCGGTCGTACCAGACGGTGACGTCGATGTTCTCGAGGTCACCGGCATTCTCGGCGCTCAAGGAGCTGCCGAAGTCGCTCTGCTCGTCGAAGAGCGCCGAGGTGCGCGTGTCGAAGCCGAGCGCCTCGAGCAGTCGCGCGCGCGGGTCGTCGGGGCCATACACGAACAATCCCTCGTATGGCGTGACCAGCGCAGTGGTCTTGCCCGCAAACTCGGGGTGATCGGCAGCAGCCTGCTCGAACTCAGCCTCGACTGCGGCGATCTTCGCGGTGATCTCGTCTTCTTGACCCACCGCCTGGCCCACCTTCAGGGCCATCTCCTGCCACGGCATGCTGTAGTCGGCGTACTCGCCAGACTGCGCCAGGGTCGGAGCGATCGCCGAGAGCAGTTCGAACTCCTGCTCGGTCATCGAGGAGTACTCGCCGATGATCAGGTCGGGCTTGAGCGCAGCCACCTTCTCGACCGGGATGCCGTTGGCCGCGTCGAGCACCTCAGGCATCTCGGCGCCCTCAGGCAGCGCGGCCTCCGACCATGGGTTGATGCCGCTCTCGTCACCGAACCAGTAGGTGACGCCCACCGGCACGATGCCGAGGTCGATCAGGGTGTCCTGCTCCTGCAGGCCCACCACGACCACCCGCTCGGGCACCTCGGTGAACTCGGTCTCGCCGTACTTGTGCTCGATGGTGACCGGCAGCTGCTCGGAGGTCTCCGCGCTTCCGGTGTCGGTGGGCTCGGAGTCTTCAGCCCCGCAAGCGGCCAGGCTGAGCCCCAGTGCCAGTGCCGAAGCTCCGGCAGCAAAGGATCGTCGTGTCGTACGCATGATTCTCATTTCTCGGGATGGTTGGGTGTGACGGTTCGTGGGCGCGACGTCAGGTTGGGAAAGCGATCGGGGCCTCGCTGGCCACCGCCTTCTCGAGCATCGGCGTGAGGTTCTCGAGCACGTACTCGAGGCTGAGCGGGGTGAGGAAGTAGACGGCGCCGGCAAGCGTGCCGTCGGTGTAGACCGAGCGCTGCTCCTTGACGGCCGGCAGATCGGCGACCGTGCTGAAGGCCTGGAGCTTGTCGAAGCCTTCGGAGCTCTCCGTGGCCCAGACGACGACGTCGGCCTCGAGCAACTCGACGTTCTCAGCGCTGATCTCGGCCTGCGAACCGATGTCGGGCGCGAACGGCTCGAGGCCGGGCGTGATCGTGAAGCCCAGATCGGTGAGGAACGCTGTGCTCAGGTCGTCGGGGTAGACGTAGAGGATCCCCGAGTAGGGCTCACCCTGCGAGAAGGTGGCGGTCTTCCCCTCCCACTCGTCGGCGTGGAACTCGGCCACGCGCGCGTAGTCGGCTTGCACCCGGTCGACGAGCTCCTGACCGTCGGCTTCGCGACCCAGCGCCCGGGCCACCTGCAGTACCTGGTCGGGCCACGGCGAGAAGTAGGGCAGAGAGTCGGGGATGCTGCTCACCGTCGGAGCGATCTGGCTGAGCAGCTCGTAGTCGCGCTTGGTCATGCCGGCATTGGTGCCGATGATGAGGTCGGGGTCGAGACCGGCGATCTTCTCGAACTCGAGTCCATCGTCGTCGGAGAGCACGACCGGCTCGGTGTCACCGAGCAGGTCGTGGGCCCAGGGCCACGTGGCGTCGGGCTGGTCGCCGTACCACTCAGTGACCGCGACCGGGATCACGCCGAACTGCAGCAGGATGTCTTGCTCGGTCAAGCCGACGCTCACGACGCGCTGCGGCTCGGCGCTGATGGTGGTCTCGCCGAATCGGTGCTCGACGGTGACCGGGAAGGTGCCGGTGCCTTCGATGACCTCGGCCCCGGTCGCCTCTGGCGGCGTCGCAACGGCCGGGGCCTGGGAGCCGCCGTCACCGCAGGCAGCGAGTGCGACGGTTGAGACGACAACAAGAACGAGGGCGAACACGGGACGAC
>JBAUWM010000511.1:0-3053 GCA_049583775.1 Nocardioides sp. | reverse complement strand
GCCTCGGTCGTCGAGTAGCGCCGCGAGGAACGAGTGGTGCGTATCGAGACGCGGTGTGTCGAGAGTCGGCCTCGTGTGGACGGCGCCGTCTCTCGTCTCGCCGCATCTCGGTATGGCCGTCGCGACTTCGTGCCTCAGTCGTGACGTCCTACTCGATGGCCGACGGCGAAGCGCCGGTTCTCGTCTCGCTGCATCTCGGTATGGCCGTCGCGACTTCGTGCCTCAGTCGCGGCGTCCTACTCGATGACCGATGACGAAGAGCTGACTCTCGCCCGAGCAAGCTCGGTCGAGGTCATCTCTTCGTCGCGATGATGGTGCTGGCGTCGGAGGCGACCATTACCTCGACGGCGGTGAAACGGGGGTCGGTGAGCCACTGCTCGCGCAAGGTGTCGACGCGGCCTCCGGTGATCGGCGGCCACATCTCGCACGGTGTGAAGTCGTCGAGGACGACGATGCCGCCGTCTTCGACTAGGTCCGCGACGGCGTCCACCCCGACCTCGCCGGGCTGACCCGAGTCGAGGAAGAGCAACGAGAAGGGGCCCTTGTCGAGCAGCGTCGACCAGTCGGCCGCGAGCACCTCGACCTGAGGGTCGTCGACGAAGATCTCAGCGGCGGCCTTGGCGAGCTTGGGGTTGAGCTCGGCGGTGATGATCTGCGCCTTCTCACCACGCACCCCAGATCGCAGCCAGGCGGTGCCGACGCCGCAGCCGGTGCCGAACTCGGCCATCGTGCCGTCGCGGGTGGCGGCGAGCATGGCGAGCAAGCGGCCGGTCTCGTTGCGGCAGAAGGACACGTAGCCCGCTCGCCGCGAGACTGCGAAGGCGCGGCTCACCACGTCGGGCAGGTCGGGGGAGGCGCTCACCGGGTGAGTGTTTCCCGCGGTCTCCCATCGTAAGACCGGCGTCTCGCCATGCGAACAAGTTGTGCAACTCGGTGGCGGCTTCGCGGAGGCAGTCGTACGCTCGGCTCACCATGCGGAGCAACTTCGTACTTATCGAGTGCCGCGGCGAGGCCAAGCAGGCGTGACCTGCGAGTGAGGCCCCCTCGTCGCGGTGTTCGGCGTTGCGCGTGGCCTCACTTCATCACCTTCGGTGATGTCGTCACGGTGGGCCACCTCTTGTACGTCGCGTGATCCGCCCACCTCGAGGCCCTGCGTCCGTGTGATCCACGGTCCCTCGGTTCCCCGTGACGACATCTCCGGACGTGACGATCCGGAGTCCAGTCACCCGAGCAGGAATCGAGCAGAGCCATGTACGACATGTACCCCGAGTGGGGCCCAGCCAAGAACCGCCGCAGCGACGACGACGCACGAGCAGCCACCGCTGTGCAGGCGTCCCTCGACCTGCGAGACGGTGGCGGCGACCGTCCCGACGACAACTAATCTCGACCACCATGACCTCCCTGAAGCTCGCAGTCATCCCCGGAGACGGCATTGGTCAGGAGGTGACGGCCGAGGCCCTCAAGGTCCTCGAGGTCGTCGCCCCCGACGGTGTGAAGTTCGAGCAGACGCGTTACGACCTCGGCGCCGAGCGCTACCTGGCCACTGGCGAGGTACTGCCCGACTCGGTGCTGGCCGAGATCCGCGAGCACGACGTGATCCTGCTCGGCGCTGTGGGAGGCAAGCCCAACGACCCGAACCTGCCGCCCGGAATCCTCGAGCGTGGACTGCTGCTGCGGCTGCGCTTCGAGCTCGACCACTACGTCAACCTGCGCCCTTCGCGAATCTTTCCGGGCGTTTCCTCCCCGCTCGCGAGCCCTGGCGAGGTCGACTTCGTCGTCGTCCGTGAGGGCACTGAAGGCCCTTACACCGGCAACGGTGGCGCGCTGCGCGTCGGCACGCCCCACGAGATCGCCACCGAGGTCTCGGTGAACACCGCGTTCGGTGTCGAGCGGGTGGTGCGTGACGCCTTCGCTCGCGCCCAGCGCCGCGACCGCAAGAAGCTCACCCTGGTCCACAAGACCAACGTGCTCGTGAACGCCGGCGCGGTGTGGTGGCGGCTGACCCAGGAGATCGCCCGCGACTTCCCCGAGGTCACCGTCGACTACATGCACATCGACGCCGCGATGATCTTCATGACGACCGACCCGGCTCGTTTTGACGTGATCGTCACCGACAACCTCTTCGGCGACATCATCACCGACCTGGCCGGCGCCATCAGCGGCGGCATCGGGCTGGCCGCGTCGGGCAACATCAACCCCGACCGCACCGCCCCTTCCATGTTCGAGCCCGTGCACGGTTCGGCGCCCGACATCGCCGGACAGCAGAAGGCTGACCCGACCGCGGCCATCCTCAGCGTGGGTCTGATGCTCGACCACCTCGGCTACGCGGACGCCGCCGCCGCGGTCGAGGCAGCTGCCATCGCCGACATGGCCGAGCGCCAGCCCGGCCTCACTCGGACGACGTCCGAGGTCGGCGACGCGATCGCCGCGCGAGTAGGCGGCTGACCCGGCTCTCGCCACCTGGTTCTGAGGGCCTCCTCCCGTTTCGGGGGGAGGCCCCGTCCATTTCGGCGTCGGGACCACCGATGGCGCTGTCCGAGGCGACAGATACGCCGCCCCGCACACGTCCGGCGCACCCATCACACTTACTAGGAAGGTCAACTATCGTGACCGGCATGCAGATCAGCACCACGCTCACCACCACCCCCACCTCCGACGAACGGCTGGCCGAGATCCTCGCCGACCCGGGCTTCGGCACCCACTTCACCGACCACATGTTCACCGTCGAGTGGACGCCGGAGCAGGGATGGCACGACGCCCGCGTGACGCCGTACGGCCCGCTGACGCTTGATCCCGCGACCGCGGTGCTGCACTACGCGCAAGAGACCTTCGAGGGGATGAAGGCCTACCGCCACCCCGACAGCTCGATCTGGTCGTTCCGCCCGGAGGAGAACGGCGCCCGGATGGTGCGCTCGAGCCACCGGCTGGCCCTGCCCGTGCTGGAGCCCGCCGACTTCGTCCAGGCCGTCGACGCTCTCGTCGAGGTCGACCAGCGCTGGGTGCCCGACGCAAGCACCGGTGAGAAGAGCCTCTACATCCGCCCGTTCATGATC
>JBAUWM010000510.1:0-12696 GCA_049583775.1 Nocardioides sp. | reverse complement strand
CGCACACATCGTAGGTCAGCGCCCTCGCTTCGCCGTCGCGGTGGGTCCGGTTCGTCCCTTTTTGTCGACGCAGGTGACGGTCACGACCACCTTCTCCTTCTCGGAGACACCCGGCACGACGACCTTGCCCTTCGTGGGCAGCAGCAGCAGCGGGCACAGCCGCGCCACCCGACTCGTTCGCAAGCCAGCCTCCGAGCACCCCTTGTCGCTCCGGCGTGCAAGCACACGCCAGTTGGCAACGTGGGTCCCCGAGCCCCTCAGCGATATGGGTACTTTGGCCAACCCGAGCGAGGGGTCAGCTCATTCCGCCATCGAAGGCCAGGATCGATCCGGTGATCATCCGGGCGTCGGCCGAGGCGAGGTAGAACACCGCCGAGCCGATCTCCCGGGGCGAGATGGCGGCGCCGGGCAGCATCATCATCAGTCGGTCCATCACGCGCGGGTCGAGGTCGGGCGGGAAGCTGGCCGCCACGTGCGACACGAGCGGGGTGTCGACGGTGCCGGGGCACACGGCGTTGACGCGGATGTTGTCGGGCGAGAGCTCCAGGGCGAGGGCCTTGGTCATCATCGTCAGCCCGCCCTTGGCAGCCGAGTAGGCCAGCGAGTAGGGCTGTGCCTTGTTGCCGGCCACCGACGACACGTTGACGATGTTGCCGCCGCACGCCTTCAGGTAGGGCAGCGCTGCCTGCATGAGCATGAACGGGCCCTTGAGGTCGACGGCGTGCACGCGGTCCCACACGTCGTCGGTGATCGTCTCGATCCGACCGAACTGCACGATGCCGGCGATGTTGGCGAGCACGTCGATCCGCCCGTGCTCGGCCACGCAGGTCGCGATGGCGGCATCCACGGCCGCGCGATCGCCGACGTTGCACTCAACGTAGGTGACGCCATCGGGCACGGAGGGGGCGATGTCGAGGCCGAACACGATGTCGCCGGCGTCCCGGAAGAGCTCGGCAGTGGCGAAACCGATGCCGGATGCGGCTCCGGTGAGGACGACGACGCGGGGGGTGGATGCACTCATGGCACGGACGCTAGCAGCGAAACTAGAACCTGTTCTTGTTTTGGGTGACGGGCGCGGCTCACGGGCTACGGTGCTGTGATGGCGCTGCGCATCGTGGCCAGCCGCCCCGACCCCGCGTTGCTGCGGCTGCCGTGGTCATTGCGGCTGGAGGAGTGGGACGACGAGCACGTCGTCGACCTGCCACGCGGTCTGTCGCGGCACGTCGTCCGCATCGTGCGTCTCGGCGAGCAGACCTATGCCGTCAAGGAGACCGACGAAGGCATCGCCTTCCGCGAGTACCGCCTGTTGCGCGACCTGCACCGCATGGGGCTGCCGGCCGTCGTGCCGCACGGAGTGGTCACCGGGCGCACCGACGACGTGGGCCAGGCGCTCCCGAGTGCCCTGCTCACCCGGCACCTCGCCTTCTCGATGCCCTACCGCAGCTTGTTCTCCGACCGTCTCGTCGACGCCTCGGTGGCCTCAGTGATCGACGCCCTGGTCGTGCTCCTGGTTCGCCTGCACCTAGCGGACTTCTACTGGGGCGACGTCTCGCTCTCGAACGTGCTCTTCCGTCGCAACGCCGGTGGGTTCGCGGCCTACTTGGTCGACGCCGAGACCGGCGAGCTCCAGCCGAGCCTGGCTCCGCGATTGCGCGAGCACGACCTCACGGTGGCCCGCGAGAACGTGTTCGCCGAGCTGCTCGACCTCCAGGCCAGCGGAGCGCTTGGCCCTGACGTCGCCGCCCACGACGTCGTCGACCTGCTCACTGGCCGCTACGAGGCGCTGTGGGCCGAGCTGACCGACGTCGAAGAGTTCTCTGCGGCCGAGATGTGGCGCATCGAGCAGCGGATCGAACGGCTCAACGAGCTCGGGTTCGACGTCGAGGAGCTGGAGATCGTCACCGACATCGGCGGCGACACGGTGCGCATCCAGCCGAAGGTGGTCGAGCTCGGCCATCACAGCCGAGAGCTGCGCGACCTGACCGGCCTGGACGTCGAGGAGGCCCAGGCGCGACGGCTCCTCAACGACCTGGCGGCCTACACGGCGCACCACGACCTGGGTCGACTCGACCGCACGACCGTGGCCGCGCGCTGGCGACGCGAGGTCTACCAGCCGATCACCGAACTGGTGCCCGAGCCCCTGCGGGGCGAGCTCGAACCTGCCGAGGTTTTCCACGAGGTGCTCGTGCACCGGTGGTACCTGTCCGAGCAGGCCGGAGCCGAGGTCGACATCTTCGAGACCGCACGCGACTACGTGGCGAACGTGCTGTCGCGGCGGTGAACTCGGCGCCCGGCAGCGGTGCCCTAGCCACCAAATCCATGTCGCAGAAGGTGGCCCACTCACCGCCCCCGGCGGCCGCGCCGGGTCAGGGCTTGCAGACTCTGCAGTCGGTGAGGTCGGTGCGGCCAGCGCCGGGCTGCAGGTCGTTGCGGTGGGCGATGAGGGAGCAGTCGCGGCGGTGGAGCGTGGTGCCGTCGCCGGCGGTGACGGGCAGCGAGTCGGTGTCGTGGCCCGTGGGCGACAGTGCCGCAGCGCGGCTGGTGACGTCGGCGAGCATGAGCAGGGTGTCGGCCAGGCGCTTGGAGGCCTCGCGGTTGTCGGCGCCGATGCGCGCGAGCCAGGCTCCGAAGTAGAGGAACCCGCCGAGGAACGTCAGAGCGAGGCCGAGGAAGCCACCGGAGACTTGGTAGGCCTCACGCTCGAAGTCGTAGACGGAGTTCGCGACGCCGTAGTAGCCGAGCAGGATGACCACGATGCCCAGGGGCATCAGGATGGCGCCGGCCCAGAACAGGATCGCCTGCAGTAGCTGGGCGTTGTTGTTCTTCATGGGCGCCGCGCCGGCCCGGGGCAGCGGGGCACCCGAGCCCATCCGGGCGCCCGAGGCCCGGTCAGCGGGTACTGCCGCGTGGGTGTGGGTGTCGGTGGTGCCGTGGGTGGTCGTGGTCATGTCACTGAACCTTTCGCAGATCGGGCAGGCCAGAGTCGAGGCCGTGGGGGCAGGCAACAGATCCGCCGAGAGCGGCGAGTCCGAGACGACGTGCATACGAGCCGAGCACGGTCGCTAGAGCGACTGCGCCGAGCACGAGCAGGGTGGGGATGGAGAACAGGTCAGGCAGTCCGGGCTGCTGGGGTGCCGCAACCAGGGGCGGGTCGACGGTGGTCGGGCCATCGATCGGGCCGCTGTCGAGCGGCGGGTCGATCGAGGGCGGTCCGGTGATGTCGCTACCGGTGCTGGTGCCGGTGTCGGTGCTGTCTGGCGTCGTCTCGGTGTCGGGCTGGTCGACCGGGTCAGTGTTCAGTGGCGGGAGTGCGATGCCCTGGGACGTGTCGACGCGGGTCTCGGTCTGGCCCAGGATCGCCACGATGCGTGGGGAGAGGTTGAGGAGGACTTGGAGGTTCTCCTTGAGCGGGGCCAGCTGTTCGGGCAGGGCGCCGACGACGGTGTCGAGGACGTCGAGCAGCGGTCGCAGTTGTGACTTGAGCTGGACCATGTCGAAGTCGATGATCAGGCCCTGGGAGTTGACCTGGACCTTGTCCTTGTCGGCGGGGTCGGTGGTCACGACGGGCTTGGGCGCGGTGATGGTGATGCCGAGCTCGGAGAGGGCTGCGCCTGCTTCGTTCGGCAGACCGGGGATGGGGGTCGGCGACCCGGCTGCGGTGAACCCGTCGGGGCCGTAGCGGAACTCCTGGCCGGCGGCGATCATCGAGCCGATCGAGACCTGACCGAACCCTTCGCCGGTAGTGCCGTCGCTGGTGGCCTTGGAGATGACCTTCACGCCTTCGAGGGTGATCAGGCCGCCCAGGAGGCTGATGTCGCCGAGGTTGGAGCGGGCCTGGGCGAACGCCTTGTCACCGTTGTCGGTCTTCGTCACCGAGGTCAGACCGCCGACGTCGATGAGTGCTGAGATCGGCCCGGGGAGCAGCGCGTTGGGGGCCTCACCCTCCTCGTCGTCCTCACCGTCTCCGAAGATGCCGCCGAGCAGCTCGCCGATGCCGGGGATGTCGAGCCCGGGCAGCGCGCCGTCGGGCTCCTCGCCCTCGACGTCGTCACGGCCCTTGCCATCGGTGGAGAACCCGGCGGAAGCAAAGGCCTTCTTGTCACCGGCCGAGGCGCGCTGAATCGCCCCGGGGGCCGGCTCGTCTGACTGCTCGGTGTCTTCACCAGGGAAGGCTGCGTTGACCTGTACCGGGTAACCCTGCTCAGCGATGGGTGCCGAGATCTCGGGCGGCAGCCCGAGGTTCTCGACGATGGTCTTGGCGCCCTCGCCGACAGGAGCACCGGGCCACGCGTAGGAAGCGCGTCCCTTGGAAGATGACGAGTCGGCGGCGACCGTGGAGTACATCAACGACAGCTCAGCCTGCGGCACCGCCGGGATCGGGATCGTGGGCTCGTAGATCTCCAGCTTCAACGGCGTCGCGATCGCCGAGGCTGAGAACCCGGTGAATGCCGAGCTGGCAACAGGCGGCGCCTCGGTGGCCGGGTCTGGCGTCGGGTCTTCACTCGGCTCTGGAGTGGGCTCTGGGGTCGGCTCTGGGGTCGGCGTCTCCCCGGGCGGCGGGGGCGTTGGTTCGTCAGCGGAGGCCGCTAAACCACCCCACGGGAGCGTGACCGCGATGACCGAAGCGGCCGCGAGCGAGAGAGTGACGCGGACGCCCCGCGAGCGCGGGCGCGACCTAGGACTACTGCTGAGCATGAAGCTCATGCTGCTCCTCCGAGGATGACGTCTGACATGGTTTCAAGAATTTCGTCGGGCTCGCCGGTGGCCACGATCCGACCGCCGGTCATGACCGCGGCGTAGTCGGAGACCTTCAAGGCGGTGCGGGCGAACTGTTCGATGCACAGGATCGAGACACCGGACTCGGCGATCTGCTGCACGGTTTCGTAGAGCTCTTCGACGATCAGGGGCGCCAGACCCATCGACAGCTCGTCGAGCAGCAGCAGTGCCGGGTCGGAGGCCAGGGCCCGGGACATGGCGAGCATCTGCTGCTCGCCGCCCGACATGGTGCCGGCCAGCTGACGGCGACGCTCAGAGAGTCGCGGAAAGTAGGAGTAGGCGGTCTCGAGCACCTGCTCGGCGCTCACCCCGGCGTACGACATGAGCGTGAGGTTTTCCTCGACGCTGAGGTTCGGGAACACCGACCTGCCCTCGGGCACGGTGCACAGCCCGAGCCGGGCCAGCTCCTCGGGGGAGGCATTCTTGACGTTGACGCCGCCGAGGTGGATGTCGCCGTCGGTGGCCTTCTTCTGCCCCGCGATCACCTTGGTCAGCGTCGACTTGCCAGCACCGTTCGGGCCCAGCAGCGCCATCACCGCACCACGCGGGATCGCCAGGTTCACCCCACGCAACACCTCGATCCGCCCATAGGCGGCATGCAGGTCAACGATCTCCAGAATCGGAATCGACATCAGAGGACCTCTTCCTTGACGACCGGCAGCACCGCTGTCTGAGACTGGTTCGGGTGGTCACCGGCGCCGTGGCTCACGAGGCTTTCCTCGGCAGGGTCGTGGACGTCGGAGTAGCCCAGGTAGGCCTGCTGCACCCGGGGGTCGCGGCGCACCGTGGCGGGGTCGCCCACGGCGATGACCTCACCGAAGTCGAGCACTCGGATCGTGTCGCACACGCTCATCACCAGGTCCATGTCGTGCTCGACCATCAGCACGGCGCGACCTTCGTCGGCCAAGTCCTTCAACAGCTCGCCGAACGCCTCGGTCTCGGTCTCGTCCAGACCCGAGGACGGCTCGTCGAGAAGCAGGATCTTCGGATCACCAGCCAGGCAACGCGCCAGCTCGAGAAGCCGGGCGGTGCCGGTGGGGATCGAGTCGGCGCGGTCCTTGGCATAGGAGGCGATACCGACGCGCTCCAACAATCCGTCGATCTCGGCGGCCGAGGGCAGGAACGGCGCCTTCAACCCGCGGTGGATGTCGAGAGCGACCTTCACGTTCTCGCGCACCGTCAACGAGCCGAACGCCTCCAGTCGCTGGAACGTGCGGCCCATGCCGCGCTTGGAGCGACGGTGCACCGGCATCCGGGTCACCGGCTTGCCGTCGAAGCGGACCTGTCCCTTGGTGGGCTTCTGCAGACCGGAGATCACGTTGAAGCACGTGGTCTTCCCGGCACCGTTCGGACCGATCAGACCGGTGATCTCACCTACCTCAGCCTCGAACGAGGCGTGGTTGACCGCGGTCACCCCACCGAACTGCACCACTACGTCATCGACCTCGAGCAGCGACATCGCCTAGACCCCCCGTCCTGATGTGCCGACCAATTCGTCGGCATCGGCATCACCATCTACGTCAACTCCGTCGTCGGGCTCGGCGCCGTCATCGGTGTGGTCATGTCCGTCCGCAGCGCTGTGCGCGCCGCCACGACGCGCTGGCAGTTGCGGAATGTTCACGTTCACCTGGTTCAACACCCGGGTCTGGATCAACCGTCCGGTCTTGAACAACAGGTTGGCCAGACCGTTGGGGTCACGGCCCGCGAACACTGCGCCGAACCCGATGATCGCGAAGATCAGCCCCGCGATCGAGGGGTTCTCGGCCTGCATCACCGGCAGGAGCATCAGCCCGATGCCACCCAGCGCCGCGCCGGTCACCGAGGTGATCCCGAAGACCACCGCGAGCAGCAGCAGCGGGAGGGAGTTGAAGTACTGGAAGTCAGCGGCACCGATCGTGCCGCGCAGACCAGCGAACAGGGCGCCGGCGATGCCGGCGACCGCGGCGGAGAGCCCGAACAGGCCGACGCGGAACCAGCGCATGTCCAGGCCCAACGTGCCGCAGGCGGCGGGGCTATCGCGCATCGCGATCAGCAGTCGTCCGATCACGCCGCGACGCATGATCAAGATCAGGGCACCGACCAGCACGAAGAAGACCGCCATCAACATGACGTAGCTCTCGGTGGTCTCCACGGTCTTGCCGAAGAACGACATCCGGCCAGCCTCGAGCGCGCCACCGAAGCCGAAGGCGCGTTCGTCCTGGAACACCAGCTTGTCCATCAACACCCCGAACGCGAGCGTCGAGAGGGCCAGATACAGGCCCGTCAGTCGCAGCACCGGCAACGCCACCAACGCGCCCACGCCACCAGCGATCAACGCCGAGACCAGCAGGCCGTACAAGTTCGGCTCGTCGAGCTTCGCGTACGCCAGAGCGCCCACACCAGCGAACGTCAGCTGCGAGAGCGACACGAACCCGCCATAGCCAGTCAGCAGCACCAGCGACAGCATCACCATCGCGTACGTCGCCGCCGTGCCGACTCGCAGCAGGTTGGCCTCACCCATCGGGGCCGTCACCAAGAACACGAAGACCAAGAACACCAGGCCCGACACACCGATCCGCGGGATCGAGGGCACCGGCGCCGACACGATGCCCTTGACCTGCCCGATCCGCAGCTGCGCCTGCGGCAGCAGCACGATCGCGGCGAACAAGAACAGCGGCGGGATCACCGGGCGCACATCAGCCAGGAACGAGTCGGAGGGGATGTAGCCCAAGGCGAACGAGTCGAGCAGACCCAGCGCCATCGCGCCCGCAAACGTCAACGGCAGGCTCTTCAACCGGCCCACCATCGCCGCCGCGTAGGCGTTGATCACCAGCAGCGTCAGCTGGAAGTAGTCGAGCCCGACCACCGAGACCAGCAAGATGCCAGCCAGCGCCGAGAGGGACATGCCGATCGCCCACGACAACGCAGCCACGGTGTCAGGGCGGCCCCCGTAGAGCTTCAGCAGCTCCGGGTTGTCGACCGAGGCACGCATAGCCGTGCCGATCCGGGTGCGGTTGAGCAAGAAGTACAAACCGATCGCGACCGCGACCGACGAGGCGATGGTGATCAGCTGGTGAGCCGTGACGATCGAGTCACCCACCTCGAACGACGTCTCCTGGAAGAACGGCGGCACGAAACGTGACTCCGGCGGCCAGATCTGCTGCGCCAAACCGATCAGACCCACGAACAGACCCACCGTGACCACCAGCGACACCGAGACCGGCACATCACCCAGACCACGCGTGATGAAGCGCTGCACGAACCAGCCCGTCAGCGGTGCGACCACCAGCAGCACCAGGACCAGTGAGAGCCAGATCGGAAGCTCCTGCTTCTGGGAGAAGTCCCAGAACACGAACGACATCACCATGCCGAACGCACCGTGCGCGATGTTGAACACCCGGGTCGTCGTGTAGGTCAACACCAGACCCGACGCAGCAATCGCATAGGCCGCGCCCGTGAACAACCCTGGCAGCCCGTAGGCGATGAACTTGTCC
Organism: Nocardioides sp.; assembly: GCA_049583775.1. Lineage (GTDB taxonomy): Bacteria > Actinomycetota > Actinomycetes > Propionibacteriales > Nocardioidaceae > Nocardioides. The sequence goes on along the minus strand of JBAUWM010000510.1, from coordinate 4,447 downwards.
ATGATTTCCGTCAGCTTCCTGATCCGGTGGAAACGAGAGATCCGCACAGGTAGTCCCCGGGGGACACCTTCTTCCACGCGCTCCCGCTGTACTGGAGCACCGCGTGGCACTTGCCTGACGTCTTGCCGCCGACGTCCTGACCCGAGTGGAGGGCGTTGGCCGTCCAGTTCGTGACCTTCTTGAGCGCGGTCACCAGGTCGGCGCGCGACAGCTCGCCACCCAGCTTGGTGGCTTGCTCGACGAACAACCGGGCGGCCGACCAGGCGAACACCCCGTAGAAGTTGGGGCTGGCGCCAGGGCTCACCTGGTCGAGCCAAGCCCGGTAGAGCTGCATTTCCTTGTTCGCGGTGTCATCGAAGGGCGCGATGTTCGTGTAGACGTAGACATCCTTCGCCAGGTCGCCGGCCTGGTCGAGGTAGTCCTGGTCGTAGATGGTCGAATCCTGCACGTACACGTCGGGCTTGAAGCCCTGCTGCCGCATTGCCTGCTGGAGCTTCACCGTGTTCTGGAACGGTCCGATGTAGTAGACGAGGCGGACGCCCTTCTCCTTCATCTTCTGCACGTACGGCGCGAAGTTGAACTCAGCGACGTCGATTGCCTCGAACACCGAGATCTTCCAACCGGACTTGGAGTAGCCCTCGCGGAACGCCGCCGCATTCACCGGGGCCGCGCCTGCGTTGATGTAGAACAACGCTGCGTTGTCGGTGGCGGCCGAGAAGTTCTTTGCAAAGAAGGACGGCCAGGCGGTCGGCACCAGACCGGGGCTCACCGACTGAGCAGCGAAACACGTGGCGCACTTCGAGCGCTCGGGGTTGACCGTGGTCGAGCGGATGTCGGGAAGCCCGCACTGGGCCGCCGTCGCCGCACCACCGGAGTCGAACGCCGACATGGAGCCAACAGCAGCAAAGGCCTGGACGCAGGCCGTTGCGTAGGCCTGTTGGTCGGCCCCGGCATCGGCCCGGCTGTCGAGCTCGAGCAGCTTGAGCTTGCGCCCACAGATGTCGGAGGTCGAGTTGAAGTAGGAGACGTATGCACGAGCGCCGAGGCGGGCGGACTCAAAGATGCCGGGCACTGGTCCAGAGATGTCGGACACGTTGGCGAGGGTGATCTCGGAGTCGGTGATGCCCGGGCCGTTGGCGAAACCGTCGCACGAGCCTGCATCGGAGCCCCCGTCGGCCGCGTTGTCTCCAGTGTCGGGGGCGTCGTCGGTGTCGGGCGCGTCGTCGGACGGCGCACCGGGATCGCTCCCAGAAGCCGGCTCGTCTGCGGGGGTATCGACTCCACCGTCGTCACCTGATGGCGCAACCGGTGCGCCATCGTCACCCGTGATCGGCGCGTCAGCCTGCCCCTCGATCGGGTCTGCTGCGGTGCCATCGCTGGTGGTCTGGCTCACGCCGCGCACGTCGCCCGGCTCGAGCTGGGATCCGCAAGCGGCCAAGACCAAGCTCAGCGCGGCAGCCGCGAGCACCGTCGCAGAGCGGAGCCGCGGGGCGGGGGTGGGGGTACGGGTCGGCATGTGGGCGCTACTTGCTCGATGTCAGACCGTTGCAGGTGTACTTGGTGCCACCGACGGGCTTCCAGACGGTGCCGTCGAGCTGGATGAACCTCCAGCACTCACCGGTACCTCTGGGTCCGACGGGCTGGGGGGCGTGCATTCCTGCGGCGGTCCAGTCGTCGACCTTGCGCACCTCGGCGAGCAGGGTCTCGCGACTCAACGCGCCACCCAGCTTGGTAGCGAGCTCGACGAACAACTTCGTCGCCGACCAACCGAACACGCCGAAGAACTCGGGCGTGGCGCCCGGCTTCACCTGGTCGAGGTAGCTGAGGTAGGTCGCCAACTCACGGTTCGACCGGGCCTCCTCGAAAGGTGTGAAGTTCATGAAGATGACCGTCTTGTCGACCGCGCTGCCTCCTTGGGAGACGTAGGCCGGGTTGTAGTCGGTGGGGTCGCGGAGGTACAGCTTCGGCTCGTAGCCGTTCTGCTGCATCGCCTGCCGCAACCGAGCTGATTGCTGGTAGGCACCGGTCCAGAAGACGGTCTCGACCTTCTTGTCCTTCAGCTGCTGCACGAAGGGGGCGTAGTTGAACTCGGCGATGTCGACGGGCTGAACCACGGTGAACTTCAGGCCACGCCTCTCCATGGCGCGCACCTGAGCGAGTGCATTTTGTGACGACGCTCCTGCGTTGATGTAGAAGAACGCAGCGTTCTGCGCGGCCGAGGTGCCGTACTTCTTCACGAAGTCGGGCACAGCGTTCTCGAACGAGTCGATGTCGACGGCCTGCACCCCGAAGCAGGTGCTGCAACCGTTGCTCCGTTCGGTGGTCACCGAGCTGGCGCGCATGTCGGGTAGTCCACAGTTCTGAGCCGTCTTGGCGCCACCGGAGTCGAAGGCCGACTGCGAACCCACCATGGCGAAAACTTCGGTGCAGGCCGAGGCGTAGGCCTGCTGGTCGGCGGCGGCGTCGGTGCGACTGTCGTAGTTCTTCAGCTCGAGCTTGCGGCCGCAGATGCCGTCGGGGACGGTCGCGTTGAAATAGGTGACGAAGGCCTTGGTGGCCACCTGGGCGGTCTCGAACAGCCCGGGCACCGGCCCGGAGATGTCAGAGGCGTTGCCGATGGTGATGGCGCTGTCGGTGATGCCGGGGCCGTTCTTGAAACCGTCGCAGCTGCCAGCAGCGCTGGCGTCGACTGGGGCTTCGGTCGACGGCTCGCCCGGGTCGGTCGTGCCCGTGCCGGGGTCGGTGGTGCCGGTGCCCGGGTCGGTGGTGCCCGTGCCAGGGTCGGTGGTGCCGGTGCCGGGGTCGACGATCTCGCCGGTGCCCGGGTCGACGACCTCGCCGGTACCGGGGTCGGTCACGACACCTGTGTCGGGGTCGGTCACAGTGCCGTTCTGCGCGACTGTTCCCCCGTCGGCCAAGCCCACTTCGTCGGGGTCGAGGTTGGAGCCGCAAGCGGCCAGCGCAGCCACGAGAGCGGCGACGACGACGGCGCTCGCCCCACGGCGAACTCGCATGGACGAACGAGCTGAGACGATCACTGAGCCTCCGACATAGCAAAACTAGAACAGGTACTAGTTTGTTAACGAAGGCCGAGACTAAAGGTGACGCGGCTCACCCACAAGATGTGGCGAGCGCCACGAGGTCTAGACCGCAGTGTGACGGCGCACGAATCTCAGCTGCGGGCCTGGTTGATGGCATAGAGGCACACCGAGGCCGCCACGCCCGCGTTCAGCGACTCGAGACTGCTCGCCATGGGGATCGAGACCAGGTGGTCGCACGTCTCGGCCACCAGGCGCGACAGGCCGTCACCCTCTGCGCCCACCACCACCACAAGTGGGCCGGTCACCAGATCGCGATCGGCCACCATCTCCGGGAGGGAGAGGTCGCCGTCTGCGGCCAGACCGATCACCATGCAGCCGGCGTCTTGCAGGGCCTTGAGCTGCCGGGTGAGGTTGACCGTCTGGGCCACAGGGATGCGGGCCGCGGCGCCGGCACTCGTCTTCCAGGCCGATGCCGTCATCCCGGCCGCACGCCGCTCGGGGATGATCACTCCGTGGGCCCCGAAACCTGAGGCGCTGCGAATCACCGCGCCGAGGTTGCGCGGGTCGGTGATGGAGTCGAGAACGACGATCAGTGGCTTCTCGGCGTTGGCGTGCGCCAGGTCGAGGAGGTCGTCGGCGTGGGCGTACTCATAAGCGGGGATGCGCGCAGCCAGACCCTGGTGCACGGCGCCGGACGTGTGCCGGTCGAGCTCGCCCTTCGACACCTCGAGCAGAGGGATGGCCTTGTCTTGGGCCAGGGCGAACGCCTCGCGCAGACGACCGTCGCGCTCGGCACCCTCGGCCACGTAAACCGCGTTGATCGGCACACCTTCGCGCAGCGCCTCGACGACCGAGTTGCGACCGGCGATCCACTCGGCGTCCGAGCTGGTCTTGCGGCGAGGCCGTGCGGCTCCGCCTTTGCCACCCTTGCTGACGGCCTTCTTGGCGCGCTGGTCGGTCTTGTGGGCTTGGTGATACGGACGATCCTTGGCCGCGGGCGTCGGGCCCTTGCCCTCGAGCCCGCGACGGACTCGCCCACCGGAGCCTGCGGTCGGCTTCTTGGCCGACTTGCGGATCGAGCCCTTGCGCTGTGAGTTGCCTGGCACGTCAGTGCTCCCTAGTTGATGGGCTATCGGTGGTTGAGGTGCGCGGGTCGTCCCCGGTGGTTGAGGTGCGAGCGGAGCGAGCCTCGAAACCCCGGGTCTCGCTCAAGCTCCACTTCGGACCGGTCGGGGTGTCTTCCACCTCGATGCCGGCTTCCTTGATCTGGTCACGGATCGCGTCGGCGCGCGCGAAGTCCTTGGCCGCACGCGCTTCGGCCCGCTGAGCGAGCAACCCGGCCACGAGGGCGTCGACGGCGGCAGTCAGCGCAGCATCGTCGCCACCAGCCTGACCCCACGCCGGGT
>JBAUWM010000509.1:0-4530 GCA_049583775.1 Nocardioides sp. | reverse complement strand
CTCGACGTCAGGTGCCGCAAGCAGTTGCTCGATCAGGTGGGTCATCGCAGCGACGTCGACGGGCGGATCGTGCGGTCGGTAGGTCCAGAGATCAGCCTGGTCGGGACCCCCGAGCGACTCCTGCAACGCCGCGGCGTGGCCCGGGGCCAACGGCTCGAGCGCAACGTAGGTGCCGGTCAGTCCCAGGGCCGTCGGCCAGGGCCGCCCCCGCCATTCGGGCACGACATCACCGACGGGCTGAGCCTCGCCAAGGGCCTCGGGCATATCTCAAGTATGGCTGCCCGTTCCGAGGCGGAGCGCTGTTAGCCTCCGCGAGTGCACCTCGCGTGGGCCCGACGCTGGCATTTGCTCACGGCCGTGGTGGCGGTGGTCACCATTGGTCTGCAGCTGCTGCTCGTCATCCGCGGTGGTCAGGTGCTGGACGAAGTGGAACCGCCCGGGATGGGCCTGCGGCTGATGCGCTTCGTCGTCTACTTCACCGTCCAGAGCAACATCCTGGTGGCCATCACCGCGACGATGCTCACTCGCGACCCGCTGCGCGACGGAGTCTGGTGGCGATGCCTGCGCCTGGCGGCCATCGTCGGAATCACGGTGACCGGCCTCGTCCACTTCGTGTTGCTGCGCCCCTTGCTCGACCTCGGCGGCGCCGATTGGGCCGCTGACAAGTTGCTCCACATGGTGGTGCCAGCGTTGGCCGTGGTGGGTTGGGCGGCTTTCGGCCCCAGGCCACGTGTCTCCCGTCGGGCAGTCGCGATCGCCTTTGCCTGGCCGGTGGCCTGGCTGGCGGTCGTGCTCGGCGTCGGAGCCTGGACCGGTTGGTACCCCTACCCGTTCCTCGACCATCGCGAGGAGGGCGCGGGTGCCGTCGTCATCGCCGCCGTCGGCGTCACGATCGTCTTCGTGGCCCTGATCGCTGGTGCTCGTCGACTTGATCGGTCGTTACCCGCCGCGCCCCGGTTGTGAGCGCGCGGCTGACGTCACGACGTCGTCGTCGGCTCGTTGGCGTGCTCACCGAGCGTCTCGGGGGCCGTGAGCCACGGCAGCAGCGCTAGCAAACTGACGAGGCCGGTCACCGCGAAGGCCCAGCCGTAGCCCACCTGGTCGGCGACGACCCCCACGAGCACCGGGCCGACGATGGCGCCAGCGTCCTGGGCCATCGAGAAGACACCCAGCACCTTGCCGCCGCCCCGTTCGTTTCCGATCACGTCGGCCACGCATGCCTGCTGTCCTGGGTTGACGAGTCCGGCGCCGATGCCAGAGACCGCCGAGAGCACCAGGAGCGCCAGGAGGTCGGTGCTGAGCCCCAGCACGCCGAGGGTCACTGCGGTCAGCGCCAAACCCAGGATCACCAAGGGACGGCGCCCCACCGAGTCGGCCACCCGGCCGGCGACTTGCAGCGTCGCGGCCGTCCCGAGCGCTGCCAGGGCGAGGGCGAGGCCAGCGACCCAGGTGTCGTCGCGGACGACGAGCGCGAACTGCGGCACCACAGCGACGCGCACCCCGAAGTTGCACCATCCGTTCGCGAAGGCCGACGCCAGGGCTGCTCGGTAGGCCGGATGCGCCAGTGCCTCGCGCACCGGCATCGGCGGCAGGCTGGGGGCGCCACTGGCGGGACGCAGGCTGGCCCCGGAGAGGCGGAACGCGACGACGCCCGCGGCGATCACGAGCGCCACGGCGTAGGCGATGAAGGGCAGTCGCAGACCGAACCCGGCCAGGGCGCCACCGAGCACGGGGCCGAACATGCCACCCAGCAGAAAGGCTGACGCGTAGGCCGACGACACCCGGCCCCGGATCGTCGGGGGCGACAGCCGCACGAGCAGCGCCATCGCCGAGACCGTGAACATGGTCGAGCCGACGCCTCCCACGCCGCGCAACACCAGCAGCTGCTCGTAGGACTGAGCGAACGCCGTGGCCAGCGACGAGACTGCCACCAACATCAGCCCGCTCAAGTACACCGAGCGCTCGCCGAGCTTGGTGACGAGGGCGCCACTCGCAGGTGCAAACGCCAACCGGAAGAACGCGAAGATCGAGACCACGAACGAGGCGGCCGCGACGCCCACGTCAAAGCTGCGGGCGTAGGCCGGTAGCACCGGGGAGATCAGGCCGAAGCCGATCGCGATGACGAACGCGGAGCCGATCAGGACCTTGATCTCGGCGGGGATCGCCGGACGCACCGGCGGTGCGACCGGCTCAGCCACGGGCGTCGAGCACGTCGCGCACGGCGAGCAGTCCGCGCTCGACCTCGTCGTAGGACGTCGTCAGGGGCGAGAGCCCGAGCCGGAGCCCGTGCGGGTCGCGGTAGTCGGGGATGACGTCGCGCTCCCACAGGGCTGCGGTCACCTCGCGCATCAACGGGTGGTTGAGCGTGACGTGCCCGCCGCGCAGGAAAGATTCGCGCGGCGAGGCCAACGTGGTCTCGGGGAGTAGCTCATCAGCCCGCGCGATCGCGTACTCGGTGAGGCCCACCGACTTCTCGCGGATCGCGTCCATGCCAGCTTGGGTGATCAGCTCGAGCATGTCCTGCAGGCCGAGCATGCCGATCACGGGCGGGGTGCCCGACAACAGTCGTCGGATCCCTTCGGCGGGGCGGTACGACGGCCCCATGAGGAACGGGTCGCTGGCGCCCATCCAGCCCTGCACCGGCTGGGTGAACGGGTGCTCGTCATCATCGAGCAGCCGCTCGGCCACATAGGCGAACGCCGGCGCCCCTGGGCCGCCGTTGAGGTACTTGTAGGTGCAGCCGACGGCGAGGTCGGCGTCCCATGCGTCGAGAGCCAAGGGCACCGATCCCACCGAGTGCGAGAGGTCCCAGAGCACCAAGGCCCCTGCCTCGTGGGCGATCCGGGTCAGCCCCGGTCCGTCGGCGAGCCACGCCGAGCGGTAGGCGACGTGACTCAGCACCACCAGCGCGGTCTGCTCCCCCACTGCAGCGGCCAGCAGCTCGGCTGTCACGCCGGCCTTCGTGTCGACGTCGATCCACCGCAGCGTCAACCCGCACTCGCGTGCAACACCGTCGGCCACGTACCGATCGGTCGGGAAGTTGTCGCGGTCGAGCACGATCTCGCTGCGACCCGGACGCAGCGCGACCGCAGCACGCATCAGCTTGTAGAGCAGCACGGTGGTGGAGTCGCCGACGATTGTCTGACCGGTCGACGCGCCGAGGCACCGCGCTCCGATGGCGTCGCCGAGCACCTCGGGCAGGTCGAACCAGGAGTCGTCCCAGCCACGGATCAGCCGCTGACCCCAGCTGTCCTCGACGAACCGGCTCAACCGCTCCGCCGTCGCCCTCAGTGGCCGGCCCAGCGAGTTGCCGTCGAGGTAGACCAGCGTGGTGTCGGTGCCAACGAAGAGCTCCCGGAATGAGGCGAGCTTGTCTTCGGCATCCAGCTCTTCGGCACGCACTCGGGCGAGGCTACCGGCCAGGCTCATGACCAATGGTCAGCTGGCGGTCGTGGCTCAGGCTGGCCGAGGCAGAAGCGCCAGGGCATTGTTCAGATGACTGGCGAGCGCCACCGCCTCGCCGAGCACCCGTTGCACGTCGGCCGGGTCACCCATGACGTCCTCGTAGCTGAACCGCAGCACCATCCAGCCTGCGCACACCATCGCGTTGTACCGGCGGGCATCGGCCGCGAGGAACCTGCGCTTGCCGTGCCAGGCGAAAGAGTCCGCCTCCAGCACCAGCCGCTTCTCGACGTCGACGAAGTCGGGTCGCCCCAAGCCGGGCAGCTCGACTTGAGGTTGTACATCGAGGCCGGTTACGTCCAGGGCCAAGGCCATGAGGCAGGACTCGAACGGATTCGCTGGCAACGCACTCGCCACCTGTGCGAGACGTCGCATCTGCGCCGCCCCGGGACCGCGTGCTTGGTCGGCGATCGATTGAAGAGTCTGCTCACCGACTCCCTCGCGCAGGGCGGAGTTGACCACGCAGAGAGCCTCGTCAAAGGGCAGCCGACGCATGCAATGGGCCAACGTGGTCTCGGGCCGCGTCCAGTGGCCGTCGACCTCACTTGGGCCGAGTTCGGCGCGGTGCACGCGCACCTGCCCGCCGGCCGTGACCGTCCGGCCCCGACTCAGCACGATCTCGGGGCGAGCGGGAACCTGCTTGACGGCCCACCCATGGTGCAGCGCCGCACTGGTCAACCCGACCACGCCGCCGAGTGCTGCGGCAGCGCGCACCGCCTCGTCGGCACCGGGCAGGGCATAGCGACCCCAACCGTCGCGCACCACGTCGCCAGCGCTGACAGCGCGTTCGAGGTCCACGCGGTCGAGCCACACCAACAGGGTGCGGCGACGGGCGACACCTCCTGCGCGCTCCAGCACTTCAGTCACGCTGAGCCCGGCACCCATGCGAACACCGTGGTCGAGGCATCCTTGACCCGCAACCGGCTCTCCACAGCCGCTCCTACACTCGCGCTCATGTCGACGACCGGGATCAGGCCAGAGCTGCTCGAGGTGCTCGCGCGCCGAGCCCTCACCGAGGACGCCGCCCGCCCGGAGGCCGTGGAGCGCCTGCACGAGCGCGGCGGCCGC
>JBAUWM010000508.1:0-3189 GCA_049583775.1 Nocardioides sp. | reverse complement strand
GGTGGAGATTCACCTTGGCGGCAGTGCGCACCGTGATCGGCGGCCTCATGCGGGGACTCCCAGACCCTCGGCGATGGCTGCGAACTGAGCCACCTCGAGCGACTCGCCGCGCGCGAGCGGCGAGACTCCAGCCGACGCCAACGCGGCATCGACCCGCTCGCCGTCGGCCAGGCTGCGCAGCGCTCCCCGGAGCACTTTGCGACGGTGCGCGAAGGCGGCGTCGACGACGGCGAACACCTGTTGCCGCGAGGCGGTGGTGGTCGGGGGCTCGCGCCGGGTCCAGGCGACCAGGCCGGAGTCGACGTTCGGGGCCGGCCAGAAGACGTTGCGCCCGACGGCACCCGCGCGGCGCACGTCGGCGTACCAGGCCGCCTTCACCGATGGGACGCCGTAGATCTTCGAGCCGGGTCCGGCGGCGAGCCGGTCGGCCACCTCGGCCTGCACCATCACCAGCCCGCGCTCGAGCGAGGGCAGCAAGGCGAGCAGATGCAGCAGCACCGGCACGGAGACGTTGTAGGGCAGGTTGGCCACGAGGGCAGTGGGGGGCGGTCCGGGCAGGTCGGTGATGCGAAGAGCGTCGGCGTGCACCAGCGTGAACCGGCCGACGTAGTCAGGAGCTCGATCGCGGATGGTGTCGGGCAGCCGCTGGGCGAGCTTGTCGTCGATCTCGATGGCCACCACGTGCTGCGCGGTCTCGAGCAGGGCAAGCGTCAGCGATCCGAGGCCGGGACCGACCTCCACGACCACGTCGCTGGCACCGATCTTTGACTCCGCGACGATGCGGCGCACGGTGTTGTGGTCGATCACGAAGTTCTGCCCTCGCTGCTTGGTGGGGTGCAGGTCGAGCGCGGCAGCCAGCTGACGCACCTCCGCCGGCCCGAGAAGTCTCGGACCGGCGGTGGGTGTCATGCAGATGAGGCTATCCAGGCTGCTCCCGGGTCAGCGGGGCAGGCCGAGCTTGGCCGCGCAACCGGGCCACGAGCCGTAGCCGCCGGTGGCCGCGCGCAGGCGCTCGGCGACGGCGATCTGGGTCTCGCGGGAGTTGTTGCTCGGCAGGCCGGAGCCGCCGTAGGCCTGCCACGTGCCCAGGCTGAACTGGAGACCGCCGTAGTAACCGTTGCCGGTGTTGATGGCCCAGTTGCCGCCCGACTCGCAGTTGGCGAGGCTGTCCCACACCGTGCCGCCGCTCGCGTAGTTGGTGGCCACCGCGGTACCGACCTTGATGATCGCGGGCACCGGCTTGCGGAGCACCCTCTTCTTCAGCACGTGCTTCTTGTGCAGCTCTCCGTTGCGGAAGACGAAGCGGTAGGTCATGTTGCGCTTGCCGGGCACGGCCGCGCGCGCGACGGAGGTCGTTCCCGACGCCATCGAGCTGTCTTCCTGCTCGATGGCAGGCGCCTCGAACAGCTCGCCGGTGACCTTGCGGGTCGTCCAACGCACGCGGGTGTACGCCACGCGGTCGCCGTCCTTCAGCTCGCGCTGACGGCCCGGAACGGTGCGGTCGTGCTCGCGCACCGTGACGCCGAGCTGCTTGAGTGCACCGTTGACGGTGAGGGCGCGGACGACCTTGGCGACCGGCTTCTTGCCGCCGATCACGAACGTGAGCTTCTTGGGCGTGATCACCTCGAGCTCGAGGCCTCCACGGTCGATCTGCCCTCCGCGGCTGGTCGAGAGACGCGAGTCACGGAACGTGCGGCCGATCTCGCCCAAAGCAGCGGACACCTCGGTTGAGGTGACCCAGTGAACCGTCTTCTTGCCGTCGACGGTCAGCTCGAGAGGTCGACCGAAGCGGACGCTGATGCGGCTGCCGTCGTCGACTGGCTCGTCGAGGCTGGGAGCGACGATGTCGTGCTCACCGATCTCGATGCCTTCGGAGTCGAGCACGTCGCCGACGGTGTCGCCGAGGCCGGAGACCTGACGCTCCTGGCCGTCGACGGCCAGGGTCACGGTGTTGCTGAGAGTCGAGTAGCCGTACGACGTCCCGGCCACGGCCAGGAGGGCGGTGGCAGACAGGACGGCGATGGCGGTCTTGCTACGGACGACGCGACCGACGAGCCCACGCAGTGGGGGCTGCGAGTCGGTGGAGTCCGTGCTGTGCTGCGTGCTGGGGGTGGTGCTGTGCTGCGTGCTGGGGGAAAGGTCTGGGTGATCTTCGGTAGGCATCGTGCTCCGCACGTCGTACTTCCCGGGCCTCGGTTGCCAGCGCTCCGCTCACGACCACATCAGGTTTCGATGTCGGCCTGTCGCGGGTGTCGAGCCGTTCCGAGCCGGCTCCACAAGCGCTGGACAGGTTCGTTCCCGATCCCGGCCAACGCGCAATAGGACAACAGCCCGCACCTGGTCAGTGCAAACTCGGCGCGCGACTGCCCGCCTGAAAGGTGGGCGGGATCACGGCCTGCGGGTCACTTTCGACCCATGAGCCCCATCGGTCTCACGCTCACCATGATCCACCGAAGGCCACAAAGGTGTTCTGCTCCACCGCGACGCAGAGCTCTTCCAGGTCGTCGCCGCGGGTCTGGGCCATCAGCCGCATCGTGATCGGCACGAGGTACGACGCGTTGGGCCGACCGCGGTAGGGCGTCGGGGTCAGGTAGGGAGCGTCGGTCTCGACCAGCATCCGGTCGCGGGGCGTCTCGATCAGCGCGTCACGCAGCGGTTGGGCGTTCTTGAACGTGACCGTGCCCGCAAAGGAGAGGTGAGCCCCGCGCTCCAGACACGCGTGTGCGAAGTCGGCGTCTCCGGAGAAGCAGTGCATCACCCAGCGCGGCGGCGCCCCTTCGGCGTCCAGCACGCGCAGGACGTCGGCGTGGGCGTCGCGGTCGTGGATGACCAGCGTCTTGTCGAGCCGCTTGGCCAGATCGATGTGTCGGCGGAACGACTCCTCCTGCGCCGCGCGTCCGTCGGGGCCGGTGCGGAAGTGGTCGAGCCCGGTCTCCCCCACTGCACGCACGTGCTCGTGGGCTTGAGCCAGCGTCTCGATCTCGGCCAGGGCGTCGTCGAGGAGCCCTTGTGCAGCGAGTCGTGGCGCCTCGTTGGGGTGCAGTGCCACGCCGGCTACCAGCGCCTGGTGGGAGGCAGCGGCCTCGACCGCCCATCGGGCACCGGGCAGGTCGCACCCGATCTGCACGATGCGGGGCACTCCGACGGCCGCGGCCGCCTCGAGGGCAGCCTCGGTGGCCAGCCAGTCGC
>JBAUWM010000507.1:0-3438 GCA_049583775.1 Nocardioides sp. | reverse complement strand
GGTCGGCGGCGTCCGCCTTGTTGATGACCACCAGCTCGGGCACCGCGGTGGCGTCGATGTCGGCGAGCACCGCGCGGACGGCGGCCAGCTGGCCCTCAGGGTCGGGGTGCGAGCCGTCGACGACGTGCACGATCAGGTCGGAGTCAGCGACCTCCTCGAGCGTGGAGCGGAAGGCCTCGATGAGCTGGTGCGGCAGGTGCCGCACGAACCCGACGGTGTCGCTCATCGTGTAGACCCGACCGTCGGACGTGGTGGTGCGGCGGGTGGTGGGGTCGAGGGTGGCGAAGAGCGAGTCCTCGACCAACACCCCGGCGCCGGTGAGCCGGTTGAGCAACGAGGACTTGCCGGCGTTGGTGTAACCGGCGATCGCGACTGACGGAATCTGGTGCCGCTTGCGATCGAGCCGCTTGGTGTCGCGGGTGCCCTTCATGGCCTTGAGCTCGCGGCGGAGCTTAGCGATCTTGTCGTTGATGCGTCGCCGGTCGGTCTCGATCTTGGTCTCACCGGGGCCACGGCCACCGATACCGCCACCGTCGGCGCCCACGCGGCCACCGGCCTGGCGCGAGAGGCTGCCACCCCAACCACGCAGCCGCTGCTTCATGTACTGCAGCTGCGCCAGCTCGACCTGCGCCTGACCCTCCCTCGACTTCGCGTGCTGGGCGAAGATGTCGAGGATCAGCGCGGTGCGGTCGACGACCTTCACCTTGGTGCGGTCTTCGAGGTTGCGCAGCTGGCTGGGCGCGAGATCGCCGTCGCAGATGACGGTGTCGGCGCCCGTGGCCTGCACGATCTCGGCGAGCCCTTCGACCTTGCCGCGACCGATGTAGGTGGCCGGGTCGGGCTTCTGCCGGCGCTGGTAGATGGCCTCGAGCACCTCGGAGCCCGCCGTCTCAGCCAGCAGCGCGAGCTCGGCCATCGAGTTCTCGGCGTCCTCGACACTGCCTTCGGTCCACACCCCGACCAGCACGACCCGCTCGAGCCGCAGCTGTCGGTACTCGAACTCCGTGATGTCTTCGAGCTCGGTGCGCAGCCCCGCCACGCGCCGCAGCTGGTGGCGCTCGGCGAGCTCCATCGCGCCGGTGGTGGGATCGACGTCTTCCGGGTCGTCGTCGTCGGCGTAGCCGGACTCGAACTCCTCGTCGGGATCCCAGCCGTCGGTCTCCTCGAGCTCGTCGTCGAGGGAGAAGGGTGATTCAGATGCATTCGTCATGTACTGCCTAGCGTAGTTCGGGGAGAGCACCGGGGCTAACGCATTACCGTGCGCAGATGATCCCGCCGCTCCCTGACGTGCGCCTGCTGGGCATCACCGGGGCGCCTGGGGCGGGCAAGACGACGTTGGCGGTCGCGCTCGGGAGACCCGTCGTGCCGATGGACGGCTTTCACTACGCCGACGTCGAGCTCGACCGCCGGGGACTGCGGGCTCGCAAGGGCGCGCCGGAGACTTTTGACGCCGAGGGGTACTCGGCGCTGCTCGCCCGGGTGGCGCGCTGCGAGGCGGACGTCGTGGCGCCGGCGTTCGAGCGGAACCTCGAGCAGCCGCTCGCCGGGGCCATCGCCGTGCCGTCGTCGGGTCTGGTCGTCGCCGAGGGCAACTACCTGCTGCTCGAGGAACCGCGGTGGCGGGCCGTGCGCGCCCATCTCGACGTGGTCTGGCACCTGCACCTCGACTCGGCGCTGCGCCGCGAGCGACTCATGGCCCGGCACGTGCAATTCGGAAAGACCCCCGACGAAGCGCGTGCGTGGGTGGCACGGGTCGACGACGCCAACGCCTTCCTGGTCGAGCGTTTCGCCGAACGCGCCGACGTCGTGATCGATCTGAGTGAGACGTTGGACGGCTCCTCGTAACGGAGGCACTCTCGGCACGTTGAGTCTTTGACATCGTCGTCACTGGAGGTTCCATGCGCTGCTCTCCGCGCGTCTTGCTTGGTTCGATCTTGGTACCGCTGCTGGCGCTGACTGGGCTCACTCTGACCGGGGGTGCTGCGGCGGCGACGTCCCCGGCGCCCGACCCCCGAGCTGACCTCCCGGACGGCGTTCCGGCCGCCGCGACCCGCAACGAGCCGACCCTGCGCACGCCGAAGGGGTGGCCCTTCGAGCAGCGGCTCTCGCACACGTCGGGCACCAACCGCTTGCACGGCGGCGCGTCGTACTGGTCTGACTTCGTCTATGACGACAAGGGCGCAGCGGTGCCCAGCGGCGCGACCCTCGACAACGTGGCGCTGCTGGCGCCCTACCAGGGCGTCTACACCTATCCCTCGGGCAGCGGCGCGCGCGGCAACGGCGCCGACGTCTTCATCGCCGCGGCCGGCGCCGACGCTCGCGCGTCGTACTGGCGGGTCGACTGGAACACGCTCGCCGATCCCGACACCCCGCTCGCAGTCTGGACCTTCGACACCGACCGACTCGCCGCCACCGGCGCGTCGACGTGGCCGGCCGATGCCGGACTCAGCTCGCCGGGCATGGAGCGGGCGCTCGTGGTCTCGAGTCGCGGCGCCTGGCTGCACGACCTGACCTCAGGTCAGGTACGCGACGTCTCGAGAGCCGGCGGTCGAGTGACCGTCGACCGGGCCACGCGTTCGTTCGTCGTGCGGGTGCCACGCACCCTGCTGCCGATCTCGGGACGCTGGACGGTCCGACTGGCGGCCGGTCTGGCTTCCGCCGACGGCACCAGCTTGGCGATGCCCAGCATCTCGGGGCTGCCAGCGCTCGGCCTGCCCCGGGTCTACAACGTGGCCTTCCGCAGCGCGAGACAAGAGCCACCTGTGTTCACCAGCGGAAGCACCGTTGCGCTCGTGGCCGCCGCCCAGACGTTGCTGGCTGGAAACCCGATCGGCGAGCAGCTCGGCGCCGACGGCCAGGCGCGCTTCGTGACCGGCAACTTCTGGTCCGAAGACCACCAAGCAGACGCGCTCTCTTCCGGCAACGTCACCGCCTTCCGGCACACCGTCGACTGGGCGCGCCTGCGCACCAAGCCCAGCACCCGCGACCCATTGGTGCGCGGCAGCAGCAACCGCTGGTACGTCTCGCGGCTCGATCTCGGCCAAGGAGTCGTGGCCGACAGCGGCGGCGGCACCGGTGACGGTCGCCCCAACTTTCTGAGCCCGGTCCAGCCCTACGCGGTCTACGTTCCGAGTGACTACCGAGCGGCCCGACCGGCCCCGCTGACGTGGATCCTGCACTCGCTCAGCGTCAACCACAACCAGTACGCCGCCTACGACCCGGCGCTGCTGCAGCAGCTGTGCGAGCGGCGCGGTTCGATCTGCGCCTCCACGCTCGGGCACGGTCCCGACGGGTGGTACTTCGACGAGGCCGAGGCCGACTACTGGTCGGTCTGGTCGTCGGTGGCCCGCGACTACTCACTCGACCCGACCCGCACGGTGATCTCGGGCTACTCGATGGGCGGCTGGGCCGCCTACCACCTCGGCCTGGCCCACCCGG
>JBAUWM010000506.1:0-5275 GCA_049583775.1 Nocardioides sp. | reverse complement strand
GTGAACACCAGCTGCCGGTGCATGCGTGCGTAGCTGCGGAGGTCTGGGGTGACGAGGAGTTGATAGGTGCCGGTCGCGAGTCCGCTGATCTCGGTGACGAACGTGGGGTCGGTCGGGTCGGCCTCGTAGCTCTCGGGCGCGTCAATGCCGCTGGTCATGTCTAGCAGGTCGCGGACGGTGATGCGGTTGTAGCCCGGGTCTCCCTGGCTCGGATCGGTGACGCGGAGCCACGGCAACACGTCGACAACGCGGCTGCTCATCAGGAGCTTTCCCTCGTCGATCGCCTGCTGGGTGAGCAAAGAGACCAGCGACTTGGCGACCGACCACGAGGCCAGTCGCGAACTGGGTTCGGTGGCTGAGCCGTACCACTCCTCCACGAGCCGCCCGCGATGGAGCACCACGAACGCTCGCGTGGCGGTGCCGGTCAAGAACTCCTCCACCGACAGCGACGCACCTTGTTTCCACGGCACCCGGTCCGGCAACTGTTGCCTGCTCGGTGGAAGGCGTCGCACCCGCTCGGCTGGACCGATCGGGACATCGGCGAACACACGTCCGAGCTCCGATGGGATCGGGCTCCACGGCACCGATGGGTCAGCGTCCACCGGCCCCGGTGCCGCGCCGACCAGCAGCGCCGACACGAGTAGTGCAGCGACGGGGACGGCTCTGCGTCGGGTGGATCTCACACGACGAGAGACTAGTGGCGCGCGTCGTCGACCCGAACCTGATTCACGGCCGTACGATCTCGAGGATGAGCGACGAACTGAAGCGGCACGCGCGCTCCTTCGGCGGCGTGGCCGATGCCTACGACCGGGGGCGCCCGTCGTACCCCGACGACGCCGTGACCTGGCTGACCGGTCCCGAGCCCCTGACCGTGCTCGAACTGGGCGCCGGTACCGGAAAGCTCACCGAGCGGCTGGTTGCTCTTGGCCACGACGTCCACGCTTCGGAGCCAGATCTGGCGATGCTGGAGATTCTGCGGCGCAACCTGCCCGAGGTGCCCACCTCGGCCACGAGCGCCGAAGAGATTCCGCTCGGCGACCAGTCGGTCGACGTCGTGGTCGGCGCGCAGTGCTTCCACTGGTTCGACCCCGAGACCGCATTGCCCGAGATCGCCCGCGTGCTCAAGCCGGGAGGCCACCTGTCGCTGGTGTGGCACCAGCGCGACGAGCGCATTCCGTGGGTCAAGAAGTTGGGCCGGATCATCGGCAACCAAGACCAGCTGCGTGACCCGACAGCCCCGGTAGACGCCTCAGGACTGTTCGGCGAGGTCGAGGCAGAGACGTTCAAGTTCTGGCAGGTCGTCGACCGGCGCTCGATCGTCGACCTCGCCCGCTCGCGATCGAACCTGGCCGTGATGGAGGACGCCGAGCGCGAGCGCGTGCTGGCCGATCTGCTGGCCCTTTACGACGACTACGGCCGCGGCATGGACGGCATGCAGCTGCCCTACCGCACGGCCTGCTTCCGCACACCCGTGCTGGCGCAGGTAGTCCGCGAGTCCGACCCGGTGATGCCGCTGATCTACTCGACGAACCCCGACGAGGGCCGCGACCTGTTCGTCGACTCGGCTGCCACCCTGCCGCGGGTGACGATGAACCTGCCCGACGACGCTTCCACCATGCTCATCGACTTTCGCTAAGTAGCGTCGTCATGACGCGGATGTGGCGGCGCACGCATCTGGGGAGCGATGCCGACCGCGCGACGTTCCGCACCCTTCACGAAGCGTCACTCGCGGCTCCCGCGCTGCGTGAAGGGCTCACCGTCAACAGCGCCGAACGGTCGGTCGGGCACCTCCGGTCACTGCTCGGCACACCCGCCCTCTGCATCACCGACACTGCCGGCTCTCTCACGTGGGACGGCGCCGGCAGCCATCACGAGAGCCAGGTTCCGGCGCTGGTCTCCGCGACGCTGGAACGAGGTCGCACCCGCAGCTTCGAACGCAGCGACCTGCCCTGCGACCACACCGGGTGCCCGGTGCGCACCGCCGTCGTGAGCCCAGTGGTGGTCGACGAGCGCATCGTCGGCACGCTGGCCGCGTTTGCTCCGTACCCCACGGCCGGTCTAGCGCGTGCCAACGACGAGGTCGCAACCTGGGTGTCAGGCCAGCTCGCCCTGGCCGAGCTCGAGTCGTCCCGGGCGCGGCTGGCCGAGGCCGAGGTGCGGGCGCTGCGGGCACAAATCAGCCCCCACTTCATCTACAACTCGCTCGGCGCCATCGCCAGCTTCGTGCGCACTGACCCCGACCGGGCGCGCGACCTGCTGCTGGAGTTCGCCGACTTCACCCGCTACTCGTTTCGCCGGCACGGCGAGTACACGACGCTGGCCGAGGAGCTGCGCTCGGTCGAGCGTTACCTGCTGCTCGAGCAGGCGCGCTTCGGCGACCGGCTCAAAGTCACCCTCAGCGTGGCACCCGAGGTGTTGCCCGTCGCGGTGCCGTTCCTGTGCATCCAGCCCCTGGTCGAGAACGCCGTCCGACACGGTCTCGAGGGCATCGACGGCGCCGGCCACATCACGATCACCGCCCGCGACCGTGGCCAGGACTGCCTCATCGAGGTCGAGGACGACGGCGCCGGCGAAGACCCCGAGAAGGTCCGTCGAGTGTTGGCCGGCGACGTCGCGCTCGACTCCGTGGGCCTCGGCAACGTCGACGCGCGGCTGCGCACGACGTACGGCGACGACTACGGTCTGGTGGTCGAGACGGCAAAGGGGGCCGGAACCAAGGTGATCGTGCGGGTGCCGAAGTTCGCGGCCGGGGTGTCGGTGTGACTGGCCTGGCGGCCGCGGCTGGCCTGCGGGTGCTGCTCGTCGACGATGAGCGTCCGGCGCTCGACGAGCTGGCCTTCCTGCTCTCGCGCGACCCGCGCGTGAGCGACATCCTCACCAGCGACTCAGCCACCGAGGGGTTGCGGCTGCTCCGCGAGGAGGACGTCGACTGCGTGTTCCTCGACATCCAGATGCCGGGGCTCACGGGGCTCGAGCTCGCCGACGTGCTGGGGCGGTTCAAGACCCCGCCCCCCATCGTGTTCGTCACTGCCCACGAAGGGCACGCGGTCGAGGCCTTCGACCTGCATGCCGTCGACTACGTGCTGAAACCCGTGCGCGCCGAGCGCCTCGCCGAGGCCGTGCGCCGGGTGGTCGAGGGCAACGAGCGGGCCGCCGCTCCAGCTCCGGATCTTCAGATTCCGGTCGAGCGGGGCGGAGTCACCCGCTTCGTCACGCAGTCGACTGTCACCCACGTCGAGGCGCACGGGGACTACGCGCGGCTGCACACCTCGCAGGGCAGCCACCTGATCCGAGTGCCGCTCTCGACGCTCGAGGAAGAGTGGCGCGACGCGGGGTTCGTGCGGATCCACCGCTCGTTGTTGGTCGCGATTGCGCACGTCGTCGAGGTACGCATGGACGCCGGCCGGTGCTCGGTGCTGGTGGGCGCAGGCTCGACACCGGTCGAACTCGGGGTCAGCCGCCGCAACACCCGCGAGCTGCGCGAGCTCTTGGTCTTGCGCGCCGGGTCATGAGCCGCACGACTCACCGACCCGGCGCAAGGTTGCACCGACCCGGCGGTGCCCGATGAGCAACGCGGACGAGCGGCCCGTCCGTCCAGTGCGGGTGAGGGTCACTGGGCCCGATCGTCGCGCCCGGCAGACCCCGCGCACCGGCGACATCGACGAGGAGACGTCGCTCGGCGCCGTCTACCTCGGTTCGCTGTTGCGCGAGCAGCTTCGGCTCGCGGCTCGGATCCTCGTCGTCTTGATTCTGACCGTCGGACTGCTTCCCCTGCTGTTCCACCTGGCACCCGACCTCGCCGGGGTGCGCCTGGTCGGCGTCCCGCTGGCGTGGCTGCTGCTCGGAGGCCTCGTCTACCCGTGGCTGGTGATCCTCGGCTGGCGCTACGTACGGGCCGCCGAGCGCAATGAGCGGGACTTCACCGAGTTGCTCGGCGAGCTGAAACGGTGAGTTGCAGGTGAGCCTCGAGACGTTGCCCGGGCTGCTGGCCGTCGTGGTCGTCACGCTGGCCACGCTGGCGATCGGCACGTGGGGGCTCCGCTTCTCGCGCACCACCAGCGATTTCTTCGTCGCCTCCCGCACCGTGCGTCCGGGTCTCAACGCCTCGGCGATCGGTGGCGAGTACCTCTCGGCGGCCTCCTTCCTCGGCGTGGCCGGCTTGGTGCTCACCTTTGGCGCCGAAATGCTCTGGTACCCGGTGGGGTGGACGGCCGGCTACCTCGTGTTGCTCGTGCTGGTCGCGGCTCCCCTGCGTCGGTCGGGTGCCTACACGTTGCCGGACTTCGCGGAGGCACGGCTCGGCTCACGAGGCGTCCGCAACCTGTGCTCGGTGCTCGTGGTGGCAATTGGCTGGCTCTACCTGGTGCCCCAGTTCGAGGGCGCCGGACTCACCCTCGCCGCGGCCATCGATGCGCCACGGTGGGTGGGGCCGGTGGTGGTCGCGGCCGTGGTGCTGGTCAACGTCGGGTCAGGCGGCATGCGCAGCATCACCTTCGTACAGGCCTTCCAGTACTGGCTCAAGCTCACCGCACTGCTCGTGCCGGCCATGGTGCTGTTGGTGGTCTGGGCGGGCGACTCGGTGTCTGGGCCGAGCGCTACCGGTGACGGCTGGTCGATGCCGCTCGGCGACGGTGGCGGGCAGGGGCTCTACACGACGTACTCGCTGGTGATCGCGACGTTCCTCGGCACCATGGGGCTACCCCACGTGGTGGTGCGCTTCTACACGAACCCGGACGGCCGGGCGGCGCGGCGCACGACCCTCGTCGTCCTCGGACTACTCGGACTGTTCTACGTCCTGCCGCCGATCTATGCCGCGCTCGGTCGCGTGTACGGGGCCGATCCCGCTGCCTCCGACTCGCTGGTGCTCGACCTCCCCCGACTCATCACGCCTGGCCCGCTCGGCGACCTGCTCACCGGGCTCGTGACGGCGGGCGCGTTTGCCGCGTTCCTGTCGACCTCGTCCGGTCTCGCCATCGCGGTCTCGGGGGTGCTCACCCAAGACGTCACCTCGCGCCGACTACCCGAAGTAACGTCGTTCCGCGTCGCTGCGGTGTTCGCAGTGACTGTGCCGCTCGTCGCCTCGCTCGCACTGCCCGACCTCGGCGTCGCCCGCGCCGTCGGTCTCGCCTTCGCGGTGGCTGCCTCGACGTTCTGCCCCCTGCTCGTGCTGGGCATCTGGTGGCGTGGGCTCACCGCGGCGGGCGCGATCGCGGGGCTCCTCGTCGGCGGCGCGGGCTCGGTGGCCGCCGTGGGGTGGACCCTCGCGCACGACGAC